>NZ_JAIJZQ010000007.1:0-91317 GCF_019754195.1 Streptococcus sp. 2018037 | reverse complement strand
GTAAAATGAAACATATAAGACCTCCAATTGAGTGTGGTAATTCCTGTTAGAAGTTGATTGTTTTTTTATTCTAGTGTACAGGTAAATCCACGAATTCTCAACTGGGGGTCTTTACATATTGTCTATAAAAGAAGAAACAGCCATCTCCCCCCAGATAGCTGTTTCGTGCACAAATTACAGTATAAAATATATTCCTAAAAGAAACCTTAAACCAAGAACTTGCCTTTACAAGTAACATACTGAGCTGTGAAGGCAGGTTCTAATTTTAGGAAAATTAAAATTGACATGTAGAGTGTTGTTTTCGGATGTTTTATCGTTTATTTAACTTGAATCGCCAATGCTTGGTAAGGTTTGAGAATGATTTTTTTGCCTAGTTTGTTGTCAGGATAGTTGCTGATGAGGACTTGACCATGGGCATAATCGTCTGCCAGGTCGAACTCAACTTCTTCTGCGAAGAAATTGTTGAGGACCAGTAGTTTTTCGCCATTTAGTAAGCGTTCAAAGGCGTAGACTTTCTGGCTATCCTTGTAGGCCGCCTTGTAATCCCCTTCTGAGATGAGGGGGAGTTCTTTTCGGAGTCGAATCAACTCTTGATAGAAGGTAAAGATTGGGCCTGTTTTTTCCTGTTCAACGTTAATGGTTGGATAGGATTTGCCAGCCTTCAGCCAAGGGGTGCCTGTTGAGAAGCCTGCATTGTCAGAAGAGTCCCATTGCATCGGGGTGCGGGAATTGTCACGGGACTTGGCCTGGATAATCTTGAAGGCCTGCTCAGGTGCGTGACCTTGGTCCAAGAGCATCTGGTAGGCATTGATAGACTCCACATCGACATAGTCGTCCATGCTATCGTAGTCGGGGTCAATCATGCCGATTTCCTCGCCCATGTAGATGTAAGGCGTGCCGCGTGACAGGTGGATAGAGGCAGCCAGCATGGTTGCTCCTTCATTGCGGAAATTCTCCACATCAACAAAGCGATTGAGGGCACGAGGTTGGTCGTGGTTGTTGTAGAACAAGGCATTCCAGCCATTACCAGCTGACATCTCCTCGCCCCAAGTGTGAAAGAGGCGTTTGAGTTCCTCAAAGTCAAAGTCTATAATGGTCCATTTTTGACCGTCCTTGTAGTCCACTTTCAAGTGATGGAAGTTGAAGGCCATGGACAATTCTTCCCGCTCAGGAGCTGTGTAGAGAATGCAGTTTTCAATGGTGGTGGCAGACATTTCCCCAACGGTCATGAAGCCTTTTTCGCTACCAAAAGTAGCATTGTTCATCATCTTGAGGTAGTCGTGGGTAATCGGACGGTCGGTGTAGGCTGGCTTGCCGTCGTTGATTGGGCAATCTTCTAGGACTTCATCCTTGCCGATAAGGTTGATAACGTCGAAGCGGAAGCCCATGACACCCTTGTCTTTCCAGAAGTTGACCACCTTGAAGAGTTCGTCGCGAACATGCGGATTTCGCCAATTGAGGTCAGCTTGGGTCACATCAAAGAGGTGGAGATAATATTTCCCGGTGTCGCCAAATGGAGCCCAGGCATTGCCGCCAAACTTGGAAAACCAGTCAGTTGGCTGGTCACGCAGGATAAAGAAATCCTGGTAGTATTTGTCGCCAGCTAGGGCCTTTTGGAACCATTCGTGGTCTGTCGAGCAGTGGTTGAGAACCATGTCTAGCATGAATTCGATACCTAGCTCTTTGCCGACAGCTACCATTTCTTCAAAGTCAGCCATGGTCCCAAAATCAGGATTGACAGCTGTATAGTCAGAAATGTCATAGCCGTTGTCCCGTTGAGGACTTGGGTAGAAAGGGTTGAGCCAAATCATATCAATGCCTAGCTCTTTTAGATATGGAAGTTTTTCAATAATCCCACGCAGGTCGCCGACACCGTTTCCAGTCGTGTCCTTGTAAGATTTGGGGTAGATTTGATAAACAACCTTTCGTTTGTCTATTGTCATTTTGCTCTCTCTTTCTTAATTTTTTCCTTCTTGCATAAGCAATGATAGGGAGTGGGAAAGAACTCGACTAAGTCAAAAAGAGTTCGTCTTCCCACCCCCGCACAGTTGATTAGGTCAGATTTGGAGTATGAAACACGAACAAATCTGCCAATCAACCACTGCGCTGAGATGTTGACACGAACACTGAGAAGTGGGCCAGGGCTTTTTGCCCAGCCTCCTAGAACATTAATTCTTTGTAACTGTCAGAATAGCTTCGCCTTGCGAGATGGCACGAGGAAGATTTCCGATAACTTGAGTGTCAAAGTCAGTTTGGTTGGTCACGATAACTGGTGTTTCAGCAACAAGACCGGCAGCCTTAATGACATCGATGTCAAAGCTAATCAATTTATCACCAGCTTTTACCTTGTCACCTTGTTTGACATGGGCTGTGAAGCCTTTGCCTTCCAATCCAACAGTATCCATACCAATGTGCATAAGGAGCTCAACTCCGTTTGTAGCAGTGATACCAACAGCATGGTTAGTTGGGAAGAGGACAGATACTTCACCATCGACTGGAGCAACCAAGATACCTTCGCTTGGGTCAATAAGGACACCTTGTCCCATGACACCTGAAGCAAATACGGGGTCAGTAGCTTGTGACAATTCTTTGGCTTGACCAGTAAGTGGGCTAATCAATTCGATAGCAGCGCCAGTTTCAACAACTGCTTCAGCTGGGGCTACAACTTCTTCAACAGTTTCTTCTTTTTTTGAAAATGCACCTGTACGTTTGAAAACAGCTGTCAAAATCATTGGGACAACAATCGCAACAATCATTGTCATAAAGAATGCACCCCAGTATTCAGCCTTAATAGACAAGATACCTGGAAGACCACCGATACCGATAGAAGCAGCTTGGATATTGAAGGTTACAGAGAGTAAGCCTGCGATACTTGAACCAATCATAGCAGCTACGAATGGGTAAATGTATTTTACGTTGACACCAAAGAGAGCTGGTTCAGTAACACCTAGGTAGGCAGAAATAGTTGCAGGAAGTGAAATCTGAGCTTCTTTCTCATTGTGACGGTTCATGAGGAAGTAGGCAAATACTGCAGAACCTTGAGCGATGTTAGAAAGAGCAATCATTGGCCAGAGACCAGTTCCACCAGCATCCGCAATCAATTGTGTATCGATGGCGTTTGTCATGTGGTGAAGACCAGTGATGACGAATGGTGCATAGAGGGCACCGAATACCGCACCGAAGAGCCATTTCAATGGGCCAGTCAAACCTGCCAATACGATAGTTGACAACCATTGACCGATTGTCCAGCCGATAGGACCAAGGACAGTGTGAGCCAGGATAATAGCTGGAAGAAGTGATAGGAATGGTACGAAGATCATTGAGACCACTTCTGGAACAACCTTACGCCAGAAGATTTCCAGATAAGAAAGTGCCAAACCGGCAAGAAGGGCAGGGATAACTTGCGCTTGATAACCGATACGGGCAATACTAAATGCACCGAAGTTCCAAGACCAGTCGCTGGCAATGGTTGCTGCATCTGTACCAGGTACAGCATAAGCGTTGAGCAACTGAGGAGAAACCAAACAGATACCAAGGACGATACCAAGGATTTGTGAAGTTCCCATTTTACGAGATACAGACCAAGTGATACCTACTGGCAAGAAGTGGAAGATGGCTTCACCTGGCAACCAGAGGAAGTGATTGACACCATTCCAGAAAGGAGAAACCTGAACGATGGTGTTCCATACAGGGTTACCGTCAGCGTCAAAGACCAACTGCCCGTCTTTCATGGCTTGTCCAAGCCATTCCATCTGAACGCCTTCCAAGACGTTACGGAAACCGAGAATCAAACCGCCGACGATAAGGGCAGGAATGATTGGTGTGAAGATTTCCGCCAACATGGTCATAACACGTTGGATGGCATTTTGGTTGCTTTTAGCGGCTGACTTAGCAGCTTCTTTTGATACGCCTTCGATACCAGACACAGCTGTAAAGTCATTGTAGAAGATTGGTACATCGTTACCGATGATGACTTGGAATTGACCAGCGTTGGTAAATGTTCCTTTTACAGCAGGAATGTCTTCGATGACTTTTACGTTTGCTTTTTTCTCATCTGCAAGAACAAAGCGCATGCGTGTTGCACAGTGTGTTACTGCATTGACATTCTCTTTTCCGCCAATAGCTTCTAGGAGCTGTTTGGCTTCTTTTTCAAATTTTCCCATATATTTTTCCTTCTAGACGGCTTATGGAATCCGTCATCCTATATTTTTTAGACATCTCCCAAAAGTATGTCTTTTTTTGAAATTTGTACGGACAAATTTCCTTTGTGGTATTATTGTATCCGATTTCAAAAAATAATGCAAGCGTTTTTGCTTAGTTTTTTTAATTTTGAAATGAATTTTGTTATAATGTTGATAGTTGTGACAGATGAATTTGCGAGGAAATGATGAAAAAATACCAAGAAATTTATAATGACTTAAAAGAAAAAATACGGACAAATGTTTATCCGGCAGAGAGCTCCCTACCGACAGAACAGCAGCTTCAGGAAATCTATGGTGTTAGTCGTGATACGGTTCGTAAGGCGTTGGCGATTTTGACTGAGGGAGGTTTGATTCAAAAAGTGCAAGGGCGTGGTTCAATGGTCCTTAAGCAAGAAATTCTCAATTTCCCAGTTTCAGGGTTAACTTCCTATCAGGAGTTGACAAATGTTCTCCAGCTTTCTACCAAGACAGATGTTGTCAGCTTAGATATGATTACCGTTAATAGTAGCCTTTCGCATTTGACAGGCTTTGAGCCGTATAGCAAGGTGTGGAAAGTTGTCCGTACACGTTCGATTGACGGTAAGGTCTCTGTTGTGGATACAGATTATCTTGCTGTCGATGTCGTGCCAGAGTTGACAACTGCTATTGCTGAAAAATCCATTTACGAATACCTGGAAAATAAGTTAGGCCTTGACATTGCTTATGCACAAAAAGAGATTACGGTAGAGCCGACCAGTCGAGAAGAGCGCGATCTGATGCAATCGAAGGATGATTATTTGGTCTTGATTAAATCTCGTGTCTATCTGGGTGATACCCAGCAGTTCCAATATACAGAAAGCAAGCATAAAATTGATAAATTCCGCTTTGTAGATTTTGCTCGTAGAAAGCATTCTTTATAGGATAGATTAGCCAAATCAAGTTTTTTACGCTATAATAGATAGAAGAAGAGGTAAGATATGGCAAACTTAAATCGATATAAATTTACATTTGGCGAGAAGCAATTAACCTTGACAACTGAGCATGATAATTTATTCATGGAAGAGATTGAGCGTATTGCACAGGAAAAATACCAAGCTATCAAAGAAAAGATGCCGACGGCGGACCCTGAAACCCTCGCGCTTTTGTTGGCAATCAATGCTCTATCCGTTCAACTAACACGCGAGATGGCATTTGAACAAAAGGAACAAGAACTTGCAAGCGTCAAAGAAAAGGTCTTGAAAAAGAATGTGACCTTGATTGACTTAGACGAGCTTGAGGACAAGGTATGATTTCATTAGCAATTATTCTCATTTTGGCATGGAGTTTCTACATTGGCTACAGTCGTGGTCTAGTTCTACAGGCGTTTTATAGCATGGGAAGTATTATTGCTCTGGTGGTTGCGACGGCTACTTATAAAAAATTGGCATCCTTCCTTTATCTCTGGGTGCCATTTGCCAATGCGACTCAGGGGAGCTCCAACTATTATTTTGATGAGAAATATCTCTTTGACCTAGATATGGTATTTTATGCAGGATTGGCCTTTCTTCTGATATACGTCTTGGTTTACGCTATTGTGCGTTTCATAGGAATATTTGTCCATCTATTAGAGGCTTTTAATCCTGATACAAAAACGACCAATCTCATAAGCGGTACCTTGGCTGTCTTGGTGACTTTTATTTCTCTTCAGATTGTGATGGTCTTGCTATCAACTATTCCGTTAGCGATGATTCAAGATAAATTGCACAGTAGTTTTCTTGCCAACATCATGATTCAATACACACCATTCACTAGTAGCTTTTTAAAATCTCTCTGGTTGAGTAATATAGCAGGGTAAGGGAGACCTTATCCTTTTTATCGTCATTTATACTCTTCGAAAATCAAAATAGGACGTTGTTGATTTACTGAGAGAAAAGATCCAGTGGATCTTTTCAGCCTGTTCCCTTGAAATATAAAAGGAACAGAGTTCAATCTGCATCAGAGCGAAACGAACTACGTTCGCCTATTTCCAACCTCTAAAGGTTCCCCGAACCTTTGGAGCAAGTCTGATTTTGATTTTCATTGAGTATTAGTTGACTGTTATACTTTTAATGTAAGAGACTGGGAAAGACTATATTTTTATCTTATTATTGTTTTGATAATGAGATAAACCTAAGGAAAAGACTAAGTAGGAACAAATGAATAATAAAATTATTGAAACCCTTGAATTTCACAAGGTAAGACAAAAAATTGAGCCCTATCTCTTGACGGAACAGGGCTTTGAAGAATTACGACAGTTGGAGCCCATGGTGGAAGTCCACCGTATCCAACAGGCCTTCGACGAGTTGACAGACATAGCGCAGATTTTTGTGGAAAATCCCTATTTCAGTCTGGCTGCTACTAGTGACATTGGTCCAGCCATGCGTCGTTTGGAATTGGATACAGACCTCAATATCGCTGAGCTATTAGCTGTTAAAAAGGTCTTGGAAGTTTCTAAATCTCTCTTGGATTTTTATGGAAATCTGGAAAATGTCAGTCTTAGCCAGCTGAATAAACTCTTTGAGAAGATTGAGCTTTTTCCACATTTACAAGGCTCCCTACAGTCCATCAATGATGCTGGTTTTGTAGAGGATTTTGCTTCTGAAAAGCTGGCTCGTATCCGCCGGAAAATCCGTGAAGCTGAAGACCAGGTCCGTCAGGTCATGCAGGATATTCTGAAGACTAAAGGCGACATGCTGTCTGACAGCATTTTGGCAAGTCGTAATGGGCGAAATGTCCTTCCTGTTAAAAATACCTATCGCAATAAGATTGCAGGGGTTGTCCATGACATTTCTGCCTCTGGCTCGACCGTTTATATTGAACCACGGGCGGTAGTGACCCTGAACGAAGAAATCAGTCACCTACGTGCAGAAGAACGCCACGAGCTCAACCGTATCTTGCAGGAATTGTCGGATATGCTCCGTCCGCATAGTGGGGTGATTCGTAACAATGCCTGGCTTATCGGACATATTGATTTCGTCCGTGCTAAGCATCTCTTTGCGCGTGATCATCAAGCAGTTGTACCCAAACTATCTGAGAAGCAGGATATTGCCCTTCTCAACGTTCGCCATCCGCTCATTGCTGAGCCTGTACCAAATGACCTGTATTTCGGTAGTCAGTTGACGGCTATTGTTATCACAGGTCCCAATACGGGTGGTAAGACCATTATGCTCAAGACCTTGGGATTAACGCACCTTATGGCTCAGTCTGGTTTGCCTATCTTGGCTGACAAGGGCAGTCGGGTAGCTATCTTCAAAGAAATTTTTGCGGATATTGGTGATGAACAGTCGATTGAGCAGAGTTTATCAACCTTCTCTAGTCACATGACCCACACGGTACAGATTTTAGCGGAGGCAGATCAAGATTCCCTCATTCTCTTTGACGAGTTGGGAGCGGGGACAGATCCGCAGGAGGGTGCGTCTTTGGCAATGGCTATTTTGGATGACCTTCGTCTGAGGGGGATCAAGACCATGGCAACCACCCACTATCCTGAGCTCAAGGCCTACGGGATAGAAACCTCTGGTATTGAAAATGCCAGCATGGAGTTTGATAGCAATAGCCTGCGCCCAACCTATAAGTTTATGCAGGGTGTTCCTGGTCGCTCCAATGCCTTTGAAATTGCCCGCCGTCTTGGTCTATCTGATATTATTATCCAGTCAGCCCAATCTTGGACGGATACAGATAGCGATGTGAACCGCATTATCGAGAAATTGGAAAGCCAGACGGTTGAAAGCCGTCAGCGTCTGGATAAGATTCGTGATGTGGAGCAAGAAAATTACAAGATGAACAGAGCCCTTCGCAAGCTCTATGACGAGCTCAATCGTGAGCGGGAAAATGAGCTTAACAAGGCACGCTTGGAAGCCAAGGAAATTGTAGATATGGCATTGGCAGAAAGCGAGGATATTCTCAAAAATCTTCATGCTGCAGCCAGTCTTAAGCCCCACCAGATCATCGAAGCCAAGGCAGAGTTGAAAAAGTTGGCACCTGAAGTGGTGGATTTGTCTAAGAACAAAGTCTTGAAAAAAGCCAAAATTCAGCGGGAAGCCAAGGTGGGCGATGACATTATCGTTACAGCTTATGGACAACGCGGCACCCTGACCAATCAGCTTAAAGATGGACGTTGGGAAGCTCAGGTTGGCTTGATTAAGATGACCTTGGCCAAAGATGAGTTTGACTTAGTCAAGGCGGAAAAGGCAGAGCAGCCTAAGAAACGCCAGGTTCACACAGTCAAACGCGCCAATGTACGTGGACCAAAAGCCCGCTTAGATCTCCGTGGCAAACGCTACGAAGAGGCAATGATGGAGTTGGATGAATTTATCGACCAGGCCCTTCTCAACAATCTGGCACAAGTCGACATTGTCCACGGTATTGGTACAGGGGTTATCCGAGAAGGGGTGACAAAGTACCTTCGCCGAAACAAGCAGGTCAAGGAGTTCGGCTACGCCCCACAAAATGCAGGTGGCTCAGGCTGTACTATTGTGACGTTTAAATAAGGAATTAGCAAGCAAGGATAGAGTCAGTCTGTTCTTGCTTTTATATTTCTGCGATACAGGGAATAGGATGGGTCAAAATACAGTTCAAGTACTTACTAGGTTATGATATACTATACTTATAAGGTAAGAAAGCGTCTTACTTGATAGGATTTCATAAAGGAGGTCTAGGATGAAAAAAGTAATGAAGATCATTGTCGGCATTTTGTTAGTAATCGGGATTGGAATTGGAGGAATTGGATATATGCAACACAAGGAACATGAAAAGATGGTCGCAATCGCTACTAGTCAGGAGGCGAGAAAGGTTTATGAAGATTTCATGAAAAAAAGAGATCCCAATGCCTTTGAAGAAGATGGGGTCATTCAATCTTATGAAATTGACACGAACAGTTTAAAATACAATCCTATGGGCGGGCTGATGGTAGATGTATATCTTAATGGTAAACAGAACATATACATCAGTTATAATTTAATTGATAATGGGGATGGAACATACCATTCTGCTTATTATATAGGCTCCCCAGATCTGCTAGGATTTTTAAATGAGGAATATCAATGACTAAAAAATACATAAACGAACCTCGACTTCAGATTGGCATGACTCAGTACAATCAGTATATGATTCAAGGAGCACCTGTTTGGACTCAAAACGGTTCCTTTGTCGGCACAGTCACCCTCGACTTCGATAATGAAAATGGCAATGGTGAACAGGTTTATGCTAAGGAGGTCTGATATGAAAACAGTTGTCAAAATACTAGTTGGCATTATTGTCGCTATAGCACTCGGAATAGGAGGATTTAAGTTGATGCAAAAAATTGAACACGACCAGATGGTGGAGATTGTGAAGGGTGAGGAAGTGAGGGAGATTATCGAAGAAAGGTTAATTTCTTATGATACAAGAGCGTTAACTGAAGAGGGAGCAATAAGGTCCTACTCTATAGATAGTTCCTCAATTCGCCGTAATCCAATGGGAGGAATTAGCTTTACGGTTCACGTTAATAATGATAGTGGACTGTATGTTTTTTATACAATTAATAAAGATTCTAATACAAAAAAAATAGTGCTTGAAGGTGGAGGGAATTCCTCTAGGTTTGAGAATCTAATATCAAAAGAGACGAGGGAATAATATGTACACTGAACAAGAGAGACAAAGAATAGCTAAGGAGGAGTATACAGATTATGTAGTTGGCGACCCTGTTAAGATTTTTACCAATGTCAAAGAAGAACTAACTATCGGCACAGTCCGTAAGGTACTCAAAGATGCAACAGGTTTGGATGGCTATGTGGTTGAAGAGCCTGACGGCAATGTGATAGTCTTGTTCCAAGGTTCTAAAGGTCCAGGGAAGGAAGGCTCTGCAGCAGATTGGCTGGATAATGATTTGCCGATGGTGCACAATATTATATCTAATAAGTCAGAAGTGACGCCCCAACTTCAGTCTGCTTCCAGAAGTCTGAACCAGGTTCTGAAGGACTACCCTAATGCTCAAATTACAGTCTACGGTCACTCGTTTTATGCTATACTATGAGGTAAGAAATGCTCTTATTTGATAGTATTTCATAAAGGAGGTCTAGGATGAAAAAAGTAATGAAGATTATTATCGGCATTTTGTTAGTAATCGGGATTGGAATTGGAGGAATTGGATATATGCAACACAAGGAACATGAAAAGATGGTCGCTATTGCTACTAGTGAAGAGGCGAAAAAGGTTTATGAGGAATATTTAAGGATGGAAGAACCAGCAGCTCTTACCAAGGAAGGTAAAATTAGAACATACGAGGTTGAGCTGGAGGAACTGGGATATAATCCGATGGGTGGTCTAATGACAAAGATTTATGTCAACAATGATAAAAAGAAAACGATGAGTTTTAATCTAATTGATAATGAAGATGGGACATATAGTACAGCTTATTACATACTATCTGGAGAATTATCAACATTTTTAGAGGAGTAGCTATGGCAGGAAAATATATAGATGATCCTCATCTTCAAATTGGGATGAGTCAGTATAACAAAGATATGGTGAAGAATAGTGTAGTCAAAACCCCGAATGGCTCTCCTGTCGGCACAGTCACCCTCGACTTCGACAATGAAAATGGCAATGGTGAACAGGTTTATGCTGTCGTGAAAGATCCAAATTTGCCCAAAGACCAAGTGTTGGAAGTTACGGTTCTCTTTCGAGGCTCGACTGGACCAAATGAAGTATTGTCAAAACCTGCAGATGTGTGGAATGACTGGGCTGAAAACGATCTTTTTTTAGGTTTGCGCGTCTTTGCCCAAGATCATCCGAACTATACCCAGAACCATGACCATGCGAGTGGACAATTAAAAGCATCTTCGGAAGCTCTAAATACAATAATGGCTACCTACCCAAATGCAAAAGTCAATCTGTACGGCCACTCCCTAGGTTCGATGGATGTCCAGTACGCCATTGCTAATTTATCTGACACCGACATTAACCGTTTAGAGAGCGCGTATATCTATAATGGTCCTAATATATACGGCATCCTAGACGACCAACAGAAAGCACGGGTCGACTCCGTCAAAGGGCTGATTCATAATTATGCAGATCTCAAAGACCCTGTCAGTATGGTTGGGCGTGACCTAGACAAAGGAAGTTTAGATTCCGTTGGGATGGTCCACTTCGTGGAAAGTAAGGATATCGATCTTGGCAATCAGCACATGACCTATGGCTATCAGTTAGACTCTTCTGGCAATATTAAGGTCCTACAGACTTCTTCCACTTATATATTTAAACCACTAAATTTATGTTATACTATGAGGTAAGAAAGCGTCTTGCTTGATAGGATTTCATAAAGGAGGTCTGAAATGAAAACAGTTGTCAAAATACTAGTTGGCGTTATTGCCGCTATAGCACTTGGAATAGGAGGATTTAAGCTGATGCAGAAAATTGAACACGACCAGATGGTAGAGATTGTGAAGAGTGAGGAAGTGAGGGAAATGGTTGAGGAGAGGTTAATTTCTTATGACGCTAAAGCGTTAACTGAAGAAGGAATAATAAGGTCCTACTCCATTGACAATGTCTCAATTCACCACAATCCAATGGGAGGGATAAATTTTTCCGTATATTTGAATAACGATGACAATCTCTATATAAATTATAGGATTGAAAAAAGAAAGGATGGCATTGTTAAGCTGGCTGGAGGCGGAAAGTCATCCGATTTAACTAAGTTATTAGGTGAAGAAGCAAATGAATAATTCAAAAATAAAAATAAATTTAACTGATTTTGATAGACAACAGGTAGCATATGAAGAATATACTCCATATTTAAAAGGTGATGAAGTTGTAATCACAAATTTTTTTGACGAGGAAGTTTCCATCGGCACAGTCCGTAAGGTACTCAAAGATGCAACAGGTTTGGATGGTTATGTGGTTGAAGAGCCTGACGGCAATGTGATAGTCTTGTTCCAAGGTTCTAAAGGTCCAGGGAAGGAAGGCTCTGCAGCAGATTGGCTGGATAATGATTTGCCGATGGCGCACAATATTATATCTAATAAGTCAGAAGTGACGCCCCAACTTCAGTCTGCATCCAGAACTCTGAACCAGGTCCTGAAGGATTACCCTAATGCTCAGATTACAGTCTACGGTCACTCGTTAGGCTCAATGAATGCTCAATATGCTCTGGCCACTGTTTCAGATATTGACCGCATTGCTGGGGCTTATATCTATAACGGCCCAAATGTTTATCCTGCTTTGACGGAAGCAGAAAAAACCAGAGTGAATGCTCTGAAATACCGTATTCATAATTACATTGATCAAAAGGATTTCGTTCCTATTGGCTATTCAGGGAAAGATGCTCCCGGCTATAAATCACCTGTAGGAACGAGTGAGGGGGCAATCGGCATAGTCTATCGTGTGGACAGCAAGACTAATCTCAATCCTATTGATCAACACGTGTGGGGTGGTTATCAATGGAACACCGACGGCAGCCTAAAAGTAAAGGAAGGTTCTTCAAAACTAGAACAACATTATTCCAATGCTCTCCACCATGTCTCGTCGGAAATGTACCACTATGCTACTTTAAAAGCAACCCTATCCCGTGGTGGCTTCAGTTCGCGTGAAACCATCTATCTGGATAGCGAACAAGCCCGCATCCTGGCTCAAGGACTGGTTAAGGTTGCGGAAACCACTCACCAAACACTCGAAAAAGAGACCACTTCCACCCTTACAGAAGTAAATGAAGTCTACAGTAGCTTAGGAAATGTCCCTTTTGGCTTCATTTTGAGTCCTGATGAAGTGAGACAGGCCTACAGCAGTGCAGGTGTTGACTATCATAGCCTGGTAGGAGATAGCACCAATCAAGTCGAGAAGTTTATCACTCGCTCCAATCAACTCAAGCAGGACTTAGTGGATTTAGAAAGTCAAATCCAAGCAGGGATCGAGCAGAAAGTAACGGAAGACCAGACGTTAGCACAGAGGATACAAGAATGGACCAGTATGATAAATTAAAGACAGAGTTAATGAAGAAAGAGTGGGAATGGGAGGATATTGAGAACCAACAACGAAAAGCTCAAAAAGAACTACAAGAACATTATGAAAATGTTGAAGAAACCACTCGAATATTGACTCGAATGTTGGAAGAAAAGTATCAAGAAGTTCTGTTTGAATTGCGAC
This sequence comes from Streptococcus sp. 2018037, assembly GCF_019754195.1. Taxonomy (NCBI): domain Bacteria; kingdom Bacillati; phylum Bacillota; class Bacilli; order Lactobacillales; family Streptococcaceae; genus Streptococcus; species Streptococcus sp. 2018037. Next base: position 77,998 of record NZ_JAIJZQ010000007.1, on the reverse strand, counting down.
AAGTTGGAGACGAGACTGGAGACTTGCACCAGTTACTCAACAATGGCATGTCTGAATGGCATACCGCAATCGATCAAGAGCGATACAGCTCTATTCACCGATTGGATCAGAAACAAGAGGACTTGGATACCTACTATAAAAACCAGTACCGAAAAATGCAAGATCAGATTGACGAAATTTATACAAAATATCGAGAATAGAAGGGAGAGCCAATGCATCAACTTTATCAAATGTTGCAAGATTTATATACCAAAGCTGACCAGATAGACTACGCGACGATTAATGCTATAGAGAAAGAAATTGAACGTTGGCTGATTCGCTCTATCTATGCTCCACTCAAACTGCGAGAAAAGAATGCAATTTTAAAACAACACAAGAAGAAAGTTCAAACAATTGGAAATGATGGAGAAAATTCCGTAAAATTGATTGCAAACAGTTTTGATGCAAGTATAAAAGGCGAGTTTTCAAAAAAGGTACAACATGTTGTGAAAGAAAAGGCAAAAGAATATACAAAATTGGAAGAGGTAGAGTAATATCTCATCCTGTAGCACCCTTTCGTAAATCTTTTCCCATTGCTACAACTGGATTTGACAGGAAGAACAGTCACCCAGTTCCCCCTCGTTTCCCTGCGGTCTAGTTTGGCTTGACCAATACGTTTTTCCAAGTCACTATTTTCTCGACACATCTATCTCCCCTCTTTTTCCCGTAGCACCTACTCCGTCACCTTGTCTCATTGTTACAATTGGATTTGATAAGCAAAACAATTTTTCATTTCTCGCTTGTATCGTTGCGGACAAGTTTGGCTTTACCCATTTGTTTTTACAACTGAAATTTTTATAGATAGGTTTAACTCATTTCTCTTCCGTAGCAAAAATTCGCTTTCTATTTTCTTTTGGTGTAGAATAATAGTAGAAAAACAGAAACGGAGAATTGTATGGTTCAAGTTATTACAGATGCAAACTTTGAAGTTGAAACACAAGAAGGCGTAGTTCTAGTGGATTTCTGGGCACCTTGGTGTGGTCCATGCCGCATGCAAGCGCCAATTTTGGAGCAATTGGCAGATGAAGTGGATGAAGATGAATTGCGTATTTACAAGATGGATGTTGATGAAAATCCAAACACAGCTCGTCAGTTTGGAATCATGTCTATCCCAACTCTTTTGTTCAAAAAAGATGGACAGGTTGTGAAACAAGTTGCTGGTGTCCACACGAAAGATCAAATCAAAGCTATCTTGGCAGAGATTGGTTAATTGAAAATGAAAGCAAGTGGTGGATTGACTACTTGTTTTTTCACAACTGTGAGTCATACAAAGATATCAGATTGTGAAGGTTGGCACAAGATGTTGTAATAACCTTATCATTGTCATTTTAGAAAGGTTAGATATGTCAACTATTAGTTACAAACCATTAAATCTTTATCGTCAGTTTAAAACAGCAGCTCAAGAGTTTCCAAATGTTGCCATTTATTTTGACCACCCCTACGCATCCTTCCCTGAATTAGGATTGGAAAATACCTATCAAACAGTTTTTGAGGCTATTCAAAAAAGAGCTGCTCAATTTGCAGCAGCAGGTATTGGCTATGGGGACAAGGTGGTTCTGTATAAAAGCCCAGCTTTCGACACCTATTTGTTAGCAGTAGCGGTAACGGCATTGGGTGCTGTTCCTGTTATGATTTCCTACCATTTGCCATCTTCGAATTTAGATGTGTTTGCGGAGCGATTGGAAAAGTCTTTCATTGTCTACGACCAGGAAACGGAAGAACGTGTAGCAGGAATGACCCGAACTGACCTGGTCACAAAGGTATTTTTACCCCAAGTCCTAGTGCAAGAAGCAGATACATTTGAAGAAAATCTCCTGCCAGAAGATGTCATTCAGTACATGACCCATACTTCAGGAACGACAGGTGTTCCAAAACTAATCTGCCACACAGCACAGACCATGGGCTGGCGAGTAGCTTGGCAACAGACTATTTTTGACAAGATGACGGAGAGAGGCTTGCTGGCCTTCCATATCTCCCCTGTTCATTCGCGCTATAATATCGGCGTGTCGTCGGCGATTGGGCTAGGATTCCCCCTCTACCCGCTTTCTTCTGCAAGAAAAGATGATGTTGAACGGGCGCTTGCTCTTCACCGTCCAAGTGCTCTGGAAACCCATCCTAACAACTTTGTCCAATGGGCAAGATTGGTCAAGGAAAAACCAGAGGTCTTTAGTAGCATTCGTTATTACCATTCAACCTTTGATGCTATCAATATTGGTACGCTTCGCGCCTTCTTGGAGGCTTCTAAAGAGCAACATCCAGTCTTTATGCAGGTTTATGGTCAAAGTGAATGTGGTCCAATGATTTTACGTTACCATCATTTGGAAAATCTAGGAACAGTTAGCGGACGAGATATGGGGATTGGTCTGGAAGGTTACACAGAAGCACGCATCACAGATGCCAAAGGGAATCCTCTCCCAGCTGGAGAAAACGGACATATCCAGTTCCTGTCAAAAGGACGTGCTGTGACCTACTATAAAGAAGATGCCCGCTTCCAAGAAAATGTGTACGGTGCTTGGTGGGATAGTGGTGACTACGGCTGCATGACTCCAGAGGGTACACTTCTTCTAAAAGACCGTCAGGTTGACCTCATTGAGCACATCGACAGCAATCTAGCCTTGGAAGATTTATTGCTGGATAAATTGGACTTTTTATCAGAAGTCGTGATTATCCGCGATGTCAATGGTGCACCGCAGCCGATTATTGCTCTGGCAGAAGATGCTGAGATGAACTGGGAAGCTTGGTGGGCAATGGTTGCAGACCTACCACTATTGAAAGAGCCTATCTTGATGGCTTATGACGACATTCCACGAACTGCGACCATGAAGGTTCAACGCCTCAAAATGGAAGCAGAAATGAAAGAAAAAAATCTGTAAGGGTGACGAAACCACGCTTGCAGATAAGAAGGAGTTCACATGAAAGAAATTTATCTAGCAGGCGGTTGTTTCTGGGGAATGGAAGGCTACTTTTCCCAGATTGATGGTATTCTCGACACCAGCGTTGGCTATGCCAATGGACAGGTGGAGACGACCAATTATCAACTCCTCAAACAAACAGATCACGCAGAAACACTCTATCTAGCCTATGATGAGACTCGTATCCATTTGCGGGAAATTCTCCTCTATTATTTCCGCGTCATTGATCCCTTCTCTGTCAATCAGCAGGGGCCTGACAAGGGTCGCCAGTATCGGACTGGTATCTATTACACAGATAAGGCTGATTTGCCGACCATCGAGCAGGTCATGGCGGAGCAGTCTCAGCTCTTTGGCGGACGCCCCCTAGCCGTTGAAGTGGAGCCACTCGCGCATTACATCCCCGCCGAAGACTACCATCAGGATTATTTGAAGAAAAATCCCCAAGGGTACTGCCATATCGATCTTGGGCAGGCAAAGATCCCTCTGATTGATGTTGCAGACTACCAAAAGCCAGACCAGCAAGTCTTAAAAGACAGCTTGACCGACCTCCAGTATCAAGTCACTCAAGAAGCTGCGACGGAAAGACCCTTCGAAAATGAGTTTTGGAATAGTGACCAAGCTGGCATCTACGTCGATATTACGACTGGTGAGCCCCTCTTTCTCTCGACGGACAAATTCGACTCAGGCTGCGGCTGGCCCTCCTTTACCAAACCAATCAGCAAGGAAGTTGCGACTTATTTCCAAGATCTCTCCCACGGCATGAACCGCATCGAAGTCCGCAGTCGGGCTGGTCATGCTCATTTAGGTCATGTCTTTGATGACGGACCGCGTGACAAAGGTGGATTACGTTACTGTATCAACTCAGCAGCCCTTCGTTTCATACCGAGAGAGGAAATGGAAGAAGCAGGATATGGCCTGTTTTTGGAGTTGCTTAAATAAATTTATGAACGCAGAAAGTCTATTCGCAAAGAATAGGCTTTTTGTGTATTAAAATTGTATGTTCAGAAAGATGATTTTGATATAATAATCTGTATAGAGATTTTTCTTAAGGGACATATATGGAAAGGTTATGAAAATGATTCTTAGTAAACGTTTTAAAAATAGAAGAAAGGAACTTGGCTTTACTCAAAAGGAACTTGCAGAGGGAATTTGTGAGCAGAGTTTGATTAGTCGAGTTGAAAAATTAGGAGTTGCTCCTACATCGGATATATTATTTGCCTTATCACAACGCTTACAGGTGTCTATGGACTATTTTTTTGATGAAAGTGTATCAGATAAAGCTCCTGATATTACGGTATTTAAACGATTGGTGGACAAAGCTTTGTTCACTCGTTCCTATGATCAACTGGCTTATCTTGTAGAGGCAGAGAAGCAGAAAGAAGCTGTTCATTCGCAGGAAAGCAGTGAATATTTAACTTATCTGGCTTGTATAGTGGACTTCCATCATTATCATAAGGAAGATACTGCAATTGTACGTATGGAAGAACTTAGTCATCGAATCAGTAAGACATCTAGTTTTTATCTTGATGTATACAATAGCTTGGTTAATTTTTATGCCTTGACTTCTCGAGACGAGGCTTTAGACAGTTTGTATGAGGGGCTTTCAGAAAAGCTTAGCCACTTGGATATATCGAACACAGAGAGTTTTCATAAGTATATCAAGATTCGCTACAATCACGCTCACTATCTTTTTAAAAGGAAGAGGCAGTCACAGGCAATTGATGAATTGACAGACCTAATCGAAATCTTGCGAGACAAGAAGAGTTGTTATCTTTTGGCAGATACGCTTTGTTTAATCGCAAATGTCGGAGAGGGATTTCTATCAAAAGATGAAATTCTCTCCTACTATCGAGAAGCAGAACACCTTTTCAAATTTTTTGGTCCGCAAAATAGCTATCTCAGCTTGAAAGAATATCTATCGAAAGATATTTAATAATTATATAAAGATTATTTTTAAGAAATAACCAGAAATAGTTGCAAACTCGTCATTAATATGTTAAAATAAAAACAAAAAAGGGTGATTTTATGAAGAAATATATATCAATTCTTTTGATGGTAACTATATTATTGACCCTATTCCCATTAGCTAAAGTAAAAACACAGGGATGGGAACCTGATATTATTCACCGGAGGGAGTAGTTATATTTACTATTTAAATTGTTAAATCCTTAATAGTGACTGGGAAAGGAGGAAAATCTAGGAAACGATATTGGTCATGAACAAGGGGTATAATTGTTTTAAGTCAGTTAGTATTAAAGCGTACGGAAAGGAGAGGTAGTAATGTTTAAGACCTCAAGAAAACTAGCTTTTTTATTGGTGCTATTGACGATGAGTTTTGCAGTTCCGGTCCTCGCTATCTCTGTAGAAGGTGGAGAGTGGAATTACGGAGGTCATCATGATCCAAGTAATTGGGGAGCATATTCAAGTTATTATCATGCCCGTGAGAGACATTATGCGAGAGTTAGTAGTACTCAGCGTCCAGGGAAGTCGTCAAAGGTATATGCTGGTCCAGGTGGAGTGGCTTATGCATTTATTAATACAGATATTGGAGAACATGTTGATTTTGGTTACGGGTTCTAATGATAGGGAGGTGGTGGAGTCCACCTCCTTTTTGTACAAATGGGGTTCGTTATGAAAAAAGTATTTACTTATTTATCTACTTTTAGCGTCTGTCTCTTCTGTATATGGTTAGTGAGTCTGCAACTTGATTCTTTAGTTTATCATTACTATCCATCGGTTTCCATATTAAGTCGAGGGGAAGAAGTGACCTATGAAGAAGTGTCGGATGCCCTGACAAATTTAGCAGAAAAGGAAAATAGTCTAATTGCTAAGACAATAACAGAAACAGATGACAGTGGGCGAACTACTACCAGTTATGATGTTTTTGGGAAGGGGGAGCTTCCACAGGGCTTGGTCAAAGCGGATAGGTTAGTAGCTAGTCAGGTCAACTTAGCTGAAAATTACTATGTTGTAAAAGGGAATCTGGACATCAAAGCGGTAGAAAACGTCTTACAGTCACTAGGATTGGTGGATAGCTATATTTATAGACCGACCCTATTAAACAGTTTAAGTCTATTTCTTGGTAGAGGAGCTCCGAGCTTAGGCCTTATTATCTTTATACTCACAAATCTTGCATTGACAGTAGTTGGACAGATTGTCTACTTGCGGTCAGCAGGGATAGAGATACTTTCAGGTGTGAGGAGTTGGCAGATTGCTAGTCGTTTTTTAAGAGTGGATGGAAGAGATATAGCATTGGCTACAGTAGGGGCGCTTGTTTTTGGACTGATTGCTATTTTAATTTTGGGTTGGCCAATGGTATATTATCGTTTTGTAGCAATCGGTATTGCCTTTTATGCTTGTTTGCTTTTGTTCCTATCTTTATCAACAAGTGTTGGATTCATGATTGCATTAAACATTTCTCAGTTACAAAAGCTAATGAAGGGAGCGTTGCCTCTCAAGGCGATTTTTGCTATTTTACTAATAGGTCAGTGTTTAGCGGTTTGTATCATCTCTATTGGTGTTAGTCGAACATTGACATATGTTGGAGTTCTCCATACACTAACGATAGGAGAAAAGGCTTGGCAAGAAAGACAAGATGTTTTTAGTCTGTCTTTGAATCGTGAAGCATTCACAGCTGATGAAGCGATGGCTCAGCAACAAAGAATAGCTTGGTCTCATGTAATTTTAGAATCATATGCGAAAAATAATGTAATGCTAGTCCAGCACCATTTACGGCATAACACAATAAAACAACATACCATCATTGAATCCAGCAAGGAAATTCCTCTAGAAAGGGTGTTGTATGTGACGCCGAATTATATACAATCAGAAGGTGGCCTGTACGATTTCAAGCAGCTGGAAGAGATAAAGCAATTAGGCAAGGATGAAATTGCATTATTATTACCAAAGAGTTTGCAAAATGATGCGAGTGTTTACCAAGCGTATTTTGAGGACATGGTAGGGAAATTGCTTGCGGATGGAGAAAAATCCTTAAGTTTGCATTCAAATGTTTATTACATTTCAGACGAGAAGCGATGGTTCATTTACAATCATACTCCGATAAATTATGAGCAATTTTTACAGGCTCCGTTGATTGTTGTTCTATCACCTGAAAGTTTTGAAGAAACGTCCTATTTTTGGGAAAATGCCTTACCAGATTTTGTATTTTTCAAAGATAAGGAGATGCTGGAACAACTGTTGGACAAATACAATTTACAAAACACAATAGGTAGCTTGTTATCTAGCAGGCAACAGTACAACACCCTGAGAAAAAATGTTCAACTTGAAATTCTTATGACCCTATCTCCGACAATCCTTGGAATATTCACTTCCATACTATTGTTCAATACGATGAATCTTCTATACTTTGAGACCTTCAAAAGAGAAATAGCCATCAAGCGGATAGCAGGGATGCGTTTTATCGAATTGCATGGTTCTTATCTAGGAGAACAAGTCGGCTCCGCTCTTGTTGGGATGGGTTTGGCAATGTTTATGACAAAGTCGGTTATTGTTAGCCTAGGAGTAGCTGTAGCTTTGTTGATAAATAGTTGGATGTTACTGAACAAACAAGCGAAAAAGGAAGAAAAAATCCAGTTGAGTGTATTAAATGGCAGATAGTTAATGAGGTGAAGTTAGAATGAAAGGAAAATTTGTACTTGTATCGACGATCATTCTAGCCGTCTTTATGATTTGGTTGGGGGTTAGCCAAAAGGAGACTATGCTAGTTCATTATTATCCTTCTGTGACCACCTTGTCGGTATCTGAGGACGTGATTTACTCAGATGTAAGACAACGATTAGAGGAATATTCTCAACAGACGGATAGTGTGATTGCCAGGCGGGTGATTGAGCCAAGTAAATCAGGTGGACGTACCTTTTCTTATGATAATTTTAGTCAATCTCCCCTACCAAGAGGACTAGAGGAATTTCAGGAATCAGAAAAGGTGGAGTCTGCACTTTTAACCAAATATTTTATTTTCCAAGGGAAAGCGACGGTAGAGGAGCTTCGGTCTCTTCTTGTTTCGATTGGATTTGACGAGGTTCAGATTCGGAAGCCTTCGACTATTGCTACTTTACTCGCATTTCTGACACAAGGGGGTCAATTCTTAGCTGTACTGGTTTTTCTCATTACCTATATGGCTTTGGTAGTGATTGCGAATGTAAGGCAGTTGCGTATGGCAGGCATCCGTTTGATTGCAGGAGATTCACGCTGGCATTTATTTCTACTGTCTCTACAGGAAAGTGCGAAAGAGATAGCTCTAACTATCCCATTTGCGGTTCTTCCAGCAGTTGGACTGGGATATCTCATCGGATTAGATAGCTATTCCGTCTACTATCTGGTCGCAACCTTGGTGGGCTATCATTTCTTGCTTGGTTTGATTGTCCTTTTTTTCGCTGCTACATTTACCTTGGCCATTCGAACCTATCACTTTTTACCCTTGTTAAAAGGGAAGATGCCCCTGCAAGGAATCCTGACCATTATGGTTATGGGACAAATGCTGGCTCTACTGGTGGTGTCATTGGGTGTGGCTCAAACCGTCTATTATTCAGAGATTTGGCAGGAATACCAAGCAGGCACCCAGCAGTGGGAGAAAGAAGAGGATTACTATAGTTTGGCTTGGAACATTGCTGCGGATGGTCGCTCGGGACTAAATTCGCCTGAAAATTGGTATCCTTTACTAAAGCAAGCTTTGGAGGAAGACGGCGCACTCTTTGTCAAAAGCAATTTGAATGCCTATTTAATGGGCTCCCAACTGGAAGATGGGACAAGCCTTGACAGCTACCATCCAGCAGGCAACACCCTCTACGTTAGTCCAAATTATTTGCAGATACAGGATGTAGACTTGTCGAACGAAGCATTACCTTCTCTACAAGAAGATGAATTTCAACTTCTGTTACCTGAAAAACTGCGTCCAGAAAGCGATACTTATCTCCATCTTTACCAAGATTATATCAATCGTATGGTTAGACCTGCTAATCAAGCAAGTTCAGCTACCATTAAGGGAAAAGTTGCCTATTTAAAAGATGGGCAGAAGCAATTTATCTACAATCATCGTTCTGGTCAACATGTGCAATACCTGACAGACCCTATTTTAGTTGTGCTGGCACCGTCAAGTCTGGGAGAGGAATCTGCTGATTTTTGGTTGAATGAAGTAGATAGCAGTATTTTATTTAAAAACAGAGATAAACTTTTGCGCGAATTGAAGGAAAAAAATCTGTTTCAGTTTGTCAATGAAGTGAAAAGTAGCTCCTCCCTCTTTACAGAACTTTTAGATCGTATTCGGATAGAGACCATTTCAACATCTATGGGAGCCATTTTAGGGATTGTGACATCAATTGTTCTGTTTAATACCATGAATCTTCTATACTTTGAAGAATTTAAACGTGAGATTTTCATCAAGGAAATTGCAGGGATGGATTTCTTGGGAATCCATAAGAAATACCTAACGTTCCAACTGCTTTCCCTCTTGTTGGCTCTTGGAGCAAGCATGGTAGTGACAGGTCACATTTTCATAAGTAGTATCAGTTTTGCCTTGTTTATGGTCAATGCCCTCTGTTTATTGAGGTGGCAGGCGAGGAGAGACGTAGCTTGGAATATCCGTATTTTGAAAGGAGCCTAGTATGTTTTCTATCCAATCAATTCAAAAGAAATTTGGGAAACGCAGCTTGTTTTCTGATGTAACGCTAGACTTGCAGGCTGGAAAGGTCTATGCCTTGATAGGTGCCAGTGGTAGCGGAAAAACGACCTTGCTGAATATCTTAGCCAAGTTGGAGTCCTATGATGCAGGTGACATTCTTTACAAGGGGAAGGATTTGAAAAAGTTGAAGCCCCATCTCTTTTTTAGGGAAGAATTAGGCTATCTCTTTCAGAATTTTGGTCTTTTAGAAAGTCAGACAATCAGAGAAAATCTGGATTTGGGACTGATTGGTCAGAAATTGTCCAAAGATGAAAGGAAATCGAGACAGGAAGCGGTACTTGATGCAGTTGGGCTGCCTTATCTGGACTTGTCTCAGCCTATCTATGAACTCTCAGGAGGGGAAGCTCAGCGGGTAGCTCTTGCTAAAGTCATCCTGAAAAATCCTCCATTGATTCTAGCAGATGAGCCGACGGCTGCCTTAGATCCTAAGAGCTCCCAAGAAATTATGGATATTTTGTTATCCTTGAAGAGCCCAGATCGGCTAATTGTGATTGCGACCCATAATCCTTTGATTTGGGAGCGAGCAGACCTTATCATAAAAATGGAAGACTTGTAAAAATTCATACTCTTCGAAAATCAAAATTATCCGTTGTCAAGAGTGATGAGTGAAAAGCTCCGGTGGAGCTTTTCAGCCTGTTACCTTGAAACAAGACAGTAACAGAGTTCTATCTTCGACTTCGTTTCCTAGACTACTTTTGATTTTCATTGAGTATCAGAAAATATTCTTGATTTTTTCGTGAAATTAGATTAAAATAAAACTAGATAAAACTGAATAACCGGTTGATATTGGGTAGAAGGGAAACTGACTGTTCAATGGACGGAACTCTGGAGAGACCATTTTGGCACCGAAGGGGCAAGGTAGTTCTGCTTGGAAAAGTAGAGCTACTGAAACTCTCAGGTAAAAGGACAGAGCGTTGAAAAATAGGCTTTTTCTGTATTTTTCACGTTGATTCTAGAGGTTGAAGGGTTCAGCCTCTTTTTGTTTTTCCGGCAGCTTTATCGGATTAGAAACGCTTAGGAGGAACTATGTTAGAACTATTTAAGGCTATCAACAATCTTGTTTGGGGACCGCCACTCTTAATACTTTTGGTCGGTACAGGTGTTTACTTTACACTCCGTTTAGGGATGTTTCAAGTTAGCAAGTTACCGACAGCCTTTCGTCTGATTTTCTCTAGTGACCAGTCTGGTCAGGGAGATGTGTCTAGCTTTGCGGCTCTTTGTACAGCTTTGGCAGCGACAGTTGGTACGGGAAATATCGTCGGTGTGGCAACGGCTATTACGACAGGTGGACCAGGGGCTCTTTTCTGGATGTGGGTAGCAGCCTTTTTCGGGATGGCAACCAAGTATGCGGAAGGATTTTTAGCCATTAAATACCGTACAAAGGATGCCGACGGCCAAGCAGCAGGTGGGCCTATGCACTATATCACCTTGGGGATGGGACAGAAGTGGAAACCCTTGGCTGTTTTCTTTGCTGTCTCAGGTGTCCTCGTAGCGCTTTTGGGGATGGGGACATTTTCACAGGTTAATTCGATTGCATCTTCCATGTCTTCGAGTTTTGGATTAGCTCCCCAGTTGGTCAGCATTGTGACAGCCATTTCAATTGCTTTCTTTATCTTTGGGGGAATTGAAAAAATATCGGATGTTTCGACCAAAATCGTTCCTTTCATGGCAATTTTATACATTTTGGCAAGTTTGATAGTCTTGGTAGTTCACTGGAATGAACTGCTTCCGACACTTGGTTTGGTTCTGAAATCTGCCTTCTCACCTGCAGCAGCAGTAGGTGGCTTTGTAGGGGCAACTGTAAAAGAAGCGATCCAACGTGGTATTGCGCGTGGAGTGTTTTCAAATGAATCTGGTCTAGGTTCGGCGCCTATCGCAGCTGCAGCAGCCAAATCGGATAATCCTGTTGAGCAAGGTTTGATTTCTATGACGGGTACCTTTATCGATACGATTATTATCTGCACCTTAACAGGTTTGACAATCTTGGTGACAGGTCAGTGGTCTGTCGAAGGATTGGAAGGAGCTCCTCTGACACAGGCAGCTTTTGCAACAGTTTTTGGCAATGCAGGATCTATTGCCTTGACGATTAGTTTGGTACTTTTTGCTTTTACAACTATTCTCGGATGGTCTTACTATGGTGAACGCTGTATCGAGTTTCTATTCGGTACCAAATCCATCTTGCCTTATCGTCTGTTATTTGTGGCAATGGTAGCCCTTGGTGGTTTCCTCAAACTAGACTTGATTTGGACCATTGCAGATATTGTAAATGGTCTCATGGCCCTACCAAACTTGATTGCCTTACTAGCTCTCTCTCCTGTTATCATCAAGGAGACACGCCAGTATTTTGCAAAGAAGAAATAAGATAAAAGACAGTCGTTTGACTGTCTTTTTGTTCTTTTAGGATGTTTTCTGCTATAATTATCTCATGAATGATTTTATTACCAAGTATTTGTCTCAATTTAATATTGAGGCCATTGTGACAGCGGGTCTAAATAAGGTTTTATCGCTTGTTTTACTCTTTGTTGCATTTTACATTATCAAGAAGATAGCCAAAGCTTCTGTGAAAAAGGTTTTGGTTCCCTCTCTAAAGGTATCCACACAAGACATTGGTCGTCAGAAGACCATCAGTCGTCTGGTGGAAAGTATCCTAAATTACCTACTCTACTTTATCCTTATCTACTGTATTCTGAGTATCCTCGGTTTGCCGGTATCCAGTCTTCTTGCAGGAGCCGGGATTGCTGGGGTAGCTGTTGGGCTGGGCGCACAAGGCTTTCTCTCAGACTTGGTCAATGGATTCTTTATCTTAATTGAACGACAGTTTGATGTCGGAGATGTGGTTAAGTTAACCAACGGGCCCATTACCATTTCAGGAACCATCGTTAGCATGGGAATCCGAACAACACAAGTACGTGATGCAGATGGGACATTGCATTTTATTCCCAATCGCAACATTCTAGTGGTGTCCAATCAGTCAAGAGGGGACATGCGTGCTCAAATCGATATTCCGCTCAAATTTAATACCGATTTGGAACAAGTCTATCACGTAATAGAAGAGGTCAATTTGAGAGAAATCAGCAATTTTGACCAGATTACAGGTGTGACTGTATTAGGTCCCCAAAACGCTATTTCGGGACAGTTTGTATTTCGTGTTAATCTTTTCGTAGCCAACGGTCAACAGAACAAGATCTATCATCAATTCTTTGGTTTTTATCAAGATGCTCTGCGTCAGGCAGGAATAGATTTACCTTCAAGTGGACCAACTGTTTTAAAATAAGGAGTTTATTATGCAAACAAAAGATTTTGTCGTTGAAAATGGGCAGATGTATTATAAGAAGAAACCCTTGCACAAACAGCCTCTCTTTTGGACGACCATTGCTGGTGCCGTTCTCTCCTTTATCCTAGGAGTAACCTGTTTTATTTTTATGATTGGCCTAAGCGCAGCAAATTTTGATAATTGGGATACAGGTAGTGACGGATACATTGATGAGACTGTGGCATACACGGAGTATCAAGTTGGTGACTCAGTTGATTTTTCTGATGGTCTTCATGTGACCGTAACGTCTATGGGCAAAGACGATAGCGTAGAACTAGTAGATAGCTACTACAGCACAGCTTATGTTGTTGAAATGGAAGTTGAAAATTCGACCGCAGAAGAACTCTATTTTGATGAATACTATTTCAGTCTCATGGACCCCGTTAGTCAGATTCCATTTTCTCTGGATTTACGGACCTACGATGTGAATCTAGTTGAAAAGTTGAAGCCAGGAGAGAAAGTACAAGTAAAACTTATCTACGGTATAGATGATGAAACAAACTTTGGTTTTACCTACGAAGATGCTATGTGGACGGAATTAGTCGCAGAAGGTATCTAATTGCTGTAGAAAAAGTTTTAAATACTGCACAATTTTGCGGGTTTATAACACTCCTTGGTTCAGATTGTTCGGCTTGATAATCGACCTATCTGTTATTTTTACATTTTAAAAAGGGAGTGAGAAAGAACTCGACTGGTCTAAAAAAGAGTTCGTCTTCTCACCCCCGCACAGTTGATTAGGTCAGATTTGGAGTGTAATACACGAACAAATCTGCCAATCAACCACTGCGCTGAGATGTTGACACGAACTCTGAGTAGTGTGGCAGGACTTTTTTCCCAGCCTCTCTTCTTTTAACGAAAAATACCCCCAAAATTAGCACGTCAATTTTGGGGGCGTTTTTATTATAGTTTAGTAAACTAAAAGTAAGCTTATACTAAACCTTGGGCAATCATGCTATCCGCAATTTGTTCAAAGGCTGCGATGTTAGCACCTGCAAGGTAGTCTGTACCAAGGTCGTATTTTTCAGCAGTTTCTTTAGCTGTGTTGAAGATGTTGGCCATGATGTCTTTGAGACGTCCGTCCACTTCTTCACGAGTCCATGACAAGCGAAGGCTGTTTTGGCTCATTTCAAGGGCTGATACGGCTACACCACCAGCATTGGCTGCTTTAGCAAGACCGTAAAGAACGCCATTTTCTTTGTAAACTTTGATAGCATCAAGGTCAGATGGCATGTTGGCACCTTCAGCCACACAGTAAACGCCATTTTTCACAAGGGCAGCAGCTTGCTCGCCGTTGATTTCGTTTTGAGTCGCACATGGAAGGGCAATGTCAGCCTTACCATCGTAGTTCCATACAGAACCTTCGAAGTACTTAGCAGTTGCTTTTTCTGCAGCGTATTCTGTCAAACGAGCACGGCGTTTTTCTTTGATATCCACCAAGAGGTCGAAGTCGATACCAGTTTCGTCAATGATGTAACCATTTGAGTCTGAAACAGAGATGACTTTTGCACCGAGTTCAGTCGCTTTTTGAACAGCATATTGGGCAACGTTACCAGAACCTGAGATAAGGACTGTTTGGTCTTTGAAGGATTTACCGTTTGCAGCCAACATGTTATCAGTGAAGTAAACCAAACCGTAACCAGTTGCTTCTGGACGGATAAGAGAACCACCGAAGCCAAGAGGTTTACCAGTCAAGACACCTGCATCAAACTGGCGAAGGCGTTTGTATTGACCGTACATGTAACCAATCTCACGACCACCGACACCGATATCACCTGCAGGGACGTCAAGTGAAGGTCCGATGTGTTTTTGCAATTCAGTCATAAAGCTTTGGCAGAAGCGCATGATTTCAGCATCAGTTTTTCCTTTAGGATCAAAGTCTGAACCACCTTTACCACCGCCGATTGGAAGACCAGTCAAGACGTTTTTGAAGATTTGCTCAAAACCGAGGAATTTCAAGATGGATTGGTTTACAGTTGGGTGGAAGCGAAGACCGCCTTTGTAAGGACCTACAGCTGAGTTGAACTGAACACGGTAGCCACGGTTGACTTGAACATTTCCATCTTTGTCTGTCCATGGAACACGGAAGCTGATGATACGCTCAGGCTCAACGATACGGGCCAAGATGTTTTCTTCGATGTATTCTGGGTGTGCTTCAAAAACAGGCTCAAGTGTAGAGAAGAGCTCTTCTACAGCTTGGAGGAATTCTGTTTCATGTGGGTTGCGGGCTTTGACTGCTTCAAAAGAAGCTTGGATGTAAGCTTTGGCATTTGACATGGGATCACCTGATTTCTTTTTTATTTATTAAATTATCTGACAATTTAATTTATCTGATAATTATTATAGCACCATGATTTTTAAATGTAAAGAAGAAAATGTAAGAATTTTAAAAAAATTAATAAATTTTTATTGCAAAATCCGAACGTTAGTAGTAAATGGAGGAAATCCGTTTGTTTCTTATGATATAATCGAGAAAGAACAACCAATATGGAGGATAATATGGTTTCAACAGCAACGACACTCGGTGGATTTACCTTTGATAATTGTTTGATGAATGCGGCAGGGGTTTGGTGCATGACCAAGGAAGAATTGGATGCGGTTAAGAACTCGAAGGCGGGTACTTTTGTGACAAAAACAGCAACCATGGACTACCGCGCGGGTAATCCAGAACCACGTTATCAGAATGTTCCGCTTGGTTCTATCAATTCGATGGGCTTGCCAAATCAGGGCTTGGCTTACTATTTGGATTATCTACTAGAATTGCAGGAAACGGAGCCAGAACGCACATTTGTTTTATCTGTAGTTGGAATGTCGCCTGATGAGACTCATGAGATTTTGAGAACTGTAGAAGCCAGTGATTTTAAGGGGCTGACAGAGTTAAATCTTTCTTGTCCCAATGTCCCTGGAAAACCGCAGATTGCCTATGATTTTGAAACGACAGAAACCATCTTGCAGGAGGTCTTCACTTACTTTACCAAACCACTCGGTATTAAGTTGCCACCTTATTTCGATATTGTGCATTTTGACCAAGCAGCAACGATTTTCAACCAGTTTCCTTTGAAGTTTGTCAACTGTGTCAATTCGATTGGAAATGGTCTCTATATCAAGGATGAGTCAGTTGTCATCAAGCCTAAAAATGGTTTTGGTGGTATCGGTGGAGAGTATATCAAGCCGACTGCTCTTGCCAATGTCCACGCTTTTTACCAGCGCTTGAAACCGGAGATTCAGATTGTTGGGACTGGTGGCGTCTTGACAGGTCGGGATGCCTTCGAACACATTCTCTGTGGTGCCAGCATGGTTCAAGTTGGAACAACCCTGCAAAAGGAAGGTGTGGCAGCCTTTGAACGCATTACGGCTGAATTGCAGGCCATCATGGCTGAAAAAGGCTATGAAACGATTGAAGATTTTCGTGGCAAGCTACAGCACTTAGATGATTAAAATCATCTGTTGAAGACATAAAAAGAAGCTAACATTGTACCGTTCTCCCAGATAGTCTTTTAGGGAGTTAGGAAGGGATAATGTTAGCTCTTTTTAAATGGTCTGTGAAGGTCGGTCTGATAATCGTTTGAGGAATGGAATACATAGTCGGAAACATATATTTGTGAGATGGAATTCTGATTTAATTTAGATTTTTTAGCAAAAATGTCGTATACTAATATTAGAACCTCTATTTATAAGTGATGTACTTTTATGGAAGAAATAGTTTTTTGAGGGACTACTGACTGTATTTTGAACAAAGGTTCTTAAGTAGGGAGTATGAGGGTAAAGATATGGAGAAAAGGGCGAACTCTATTCGCAGAAAACGATATGCGTCCTATCGGACAAAGATGCATTTGTTTTTTATTTGTGGCTTAGCGACTATTATCTTGGCGATTATTATTGTAAGCGAACACCTAGTTCCTAGGCTGAATCAGGTATCAGAATCAATGCACTCAGATAATTCTGTTCGCATCATGGCCCACGGAGATTTACTCTATCACTTGCCTATTCTTCGAGGAGCAGAACAGCCAGATGGAAGTTACGATTTTTCTGAGAATTTTACCTACGTAAAGCCCTGGATAGAACAGGCTGATTTCGCTATCGCAGACTTTGAAGGGACCATTTCCCCAGATGTCGAATTAGCAGGTTACCCACTTTTTAATGCGCCTGCCATTGTCGCCGACAATATCCATGATGCAGGCTACGATTTGGTGGATTTGGCCCATAATCATATTTTGGACTCACATCTTTCTGGATTGGTTTCCACTGTCAATACATTTAGAGATGCAGGTGTGGATACAGTCGGTGTCTACGCTGAAGGCAATCGGGCAACTGCACCACTCTACATTCGGGAAGTCAATGGTATCCGTATAGCTGTTTTAGCCTATGCTTACGGTTTCAATGGGATGGAGGCTTTGCTGAGTCAGGAGGAATATGATGCCTATTTATCGGATTTTGATAAAGAAAAGATGCAGGCAGAGATTGAGCGAGCTGAGAAAGAGGCAGATATTACCATCGTCATGCCTCAGACGGGTGTGGAATACCAGTTGGAGCCTACGGAGGAACAGACCAGTTTGTACCATCAAATGATTGATTGGGGAGCAGACATCGTTCTTGGTGGGCATCCGCATGTAGTCGAGCCCGCAGAGATTATTGAAAAAAATGGTCAGAGAAAATTGATTATCTATTCGATGGGGAATTTCCTGTCCAATCAGCGTATTGAAAGCGTGGATGATACACCAAATTCCCAATGGACCGAGCGGGGTGTCTTGATGGATATAAGGATTCAGAAAGAGAATGGGCAGACAAGTATTCGGACAGCCCAAGCGCATCCAACCTGGGTGAATCGTATCTCTCAGGGAACGTATTCACTAGATGGTTATGAGCGTTTTAGCTATCAGACCTATGTATTGGAAGACTGGGTCGCTGGTGGTCGATACTATGGACAATTGGATCTAGATACGCAGGCGCGTGTGGATACAGCCTATCAAGAAATGAAAGACTTTGTCAATTTGGTATGGTAAGGAGAGAGAAGATGACAGTTCGATTAATTGCAACAGACATGGATGGGACCTTTTTAGATGGCCAGGGGAGTTTTGATAGGGAGCGATTTTCACGGGTCTTGGATCAACTAGATCAGAAAAAGATTCCCTTTGTCATCGCGAGTGGCAATGGGATTGGGCGATTGCTACAATTATGCCAAGGATTTGAGCAACGACTGATTTTTGTAGCTGATAATGGTGCCCATGTGTATCAAAATGGCAAAACAATGATTCGACGTGCTATTCAGCAAGAAGAAGTCGAAGCAATACTGCATTTTTTCAAAGGACGTTGGGCGGATATATGTTTGATGTTGTCGAATGAAGAAAACATTTATATGCAGGCTGGGGCAGGTATGCCATTTGCAGGGACGGATTTGCCAATAGAACCAGCTCAAATGGCTGCCTTCCAAAATCGTGTGACCTATTTAGACGACCTCAGTGCCTATCCTAATTTAGAACCTATTTATAAGGTTGGTCTCTGGGTTCCTGAAGCGCGTGTAGAATCGATAACGGAAGAGTTTAACCAGGCTTTTCAAGGTCAGCTGGTTGCAGTAACTAGTGGCTATGGCTCCATTGATATCTTGCCGCAAGGGATTCATAAGGCGTGGGGCTTGGAACAGGTTTTGACCAGTTTGGATATCGAACCTGAACAGGTGATGGCCTTCGGTGATTCAGACAATGATATTGAGTTATTGTCCTATGTTGGGTATACCTATGCCATGGAAAATGCGACAGACAAGGTCAAGGCGGTTGCCAAATACATGGCTCCAAGCCATTTGGAAGCTGGTGTGCTTCAGGTCATTGAAGAATATATAGTCATTTAGTTTATCTTTGATTACTTCGACGAGCGAGGAAACGTCGTTTCCTTATTTCTAACTTCAAACACTCCACAGGAGTGATTTGAACTCGCTTTGCCGTACTCCAGTACAGCCTGCGACTTTTTGATGCGAACGTTGTTCGCTTTATTTCCAGCCTCCAAAGGTTCCCCGAACCTTTGAAGCTAGTACTAAAAGCAAACTAAACGACTATATTTTATAAGTATATAGAAAAAGCTAGCACTCTCCGTCCAGAGAATGCTAGCTTTTTTTAATTTCCAACGCTGGTGAACTTGGTCATACCATGGCGGAAGAGTTTGTAATTGATGGTAAATAGGACCAGGACAACTAGTGGCAGAGCCAGTCCCCACATAGACAGGTCTAGGAAGTAGAGAGCTGGGAAATAGGCTGTAAAAGCATAAGGGAAAACAAAAATCAGCAGGATTTGAATGATTTTTGGATAGATATTGAGTGGGTATTGAGCCATCTGATTGAGGGCGAAAATTCCCATAGTCAAAGGGAATGATTCTACAATCCAAAATGCTAGAGCAGTTGGACCGAGCTGAATAGCTGCATAGAGTAGGCCGATACAAATGGCAATAAAGATTAGTAGGGCTAGTTTTCCAAGACTCCATTCCATACCCAGTTCCTTGGAAGCTTGGGCTAGTGCAAGGGAACCGATGAGGGTTGTTCCGATTCCTTGTGGCTGGATTCGTTCACAGATAAGCTGAAAAAGAGGATTGACAGGCATGAGGAGGAGGCGTTCAAATTCGCCTTGTCGGATGTAGCGACTGCCAAACATCCAGAGATTGTCAAAGAAAATCAAGTGAATGGAGCGTCCGACGGTTGCTATTCCATAGATGAAAAGCATTTGACCGTAGTTGAAACCAGCGATTTCCTTGATATTTCCAAAGAGGATGTTGAGGAAAATCAGGTAGACAATTTGTTCAATCAAAGAGGAGAATAGCCCGATGAAGAAGTCCACCCGAAAGGACATCTGGGCCATCATGTAGACCTTGATGTTATATAGATAGAGGCTGATATATTTCTTCATGTTAACCTCCAAAAATGACAATACGACGCTTGGCTTGAGACCAAAGAGCGGCGATGAAGCAGGCTAGAATGGGTATCCATATAACTTGCAGTCCCAAAGCTCTTAGATCGCTTTCCTGTCCCAATAAAATGGAAACTGGAACGTTAACCGCATAATTATAGGGAAGGAGTTTCAAAAAGTTTTCCACAGCCTGTGGATAGAAGCTGAGTGGCAAAAGCGCCCCAGAAGCCAGATTGAAAAGCCCCATCCGTAGGAGCATCACTCCCCAGGCGTTGACTGTAAAAAATGCTAAGAAGCCAAAAGCCATATCTAGTAATTGAACGATAAACATCCCTAAAATCGAACTGACCAGAAAGAGCAAAATGGTCTGGCCGTCAGGCAGGTAGAAATCTTGATGAACAAGTAGAATACCGATAAATACGATGGCAAATTTTATCAGTTCCAAGAGTTTATTTCCAAGGTCTTTGAAAAAGAGGGCTAGGATAAAGGAATAGGGTCTGAGAAATTCCCCCGCAATGCTCCCTTTCAAAATGCTGTAGGACAAATCTTCTCCGAGTGAGAAAGAATTTAAACTGGCTAGGAGATTAGCAAAGATGATGTATGTAGTAAAGGTTTGGAGGGTAAAGCCATTGACTTCTGATTGAGTGAAGAAAATGGTTTTCCAGACATAGAGAGCTACCAAAATTTTCACTGCCAGTGAAACGAAAGTCGCTAGAAAGAAAGCCTTGTACTGCATGGCATTCATCATGGTCAGGCGGGTTATGTAGAGATATTTACGCATGGATACCCTCCTCATAAATTTGGCGGACCATGGTTTCAATTTCCAATTCCTTCATGGTGACATCTTCAATTGAATAATGATTGAAAACGTGCTCAATCACCTGGGCACTAGTCCAGACCTTGCTTTGGTAGTGGATTTCAAAGTGAAAATCATCTTTACGAACAAATTCCCAGCCTTCTAGCTGCAAGTCTTTTTCAATTGGTTTTTCTGTGGAGAAGAGAATGGTCTTGACTGTGGAAAAGCGTTCTTTGAGGACGGTCAGTGAGCCATCGTAGACCTTTTTGCCCTTATCAATGATAAAAATCCGCTCACAGAGGCTCTCGATGTCCTTCATATCGTGGGAAGTAATCAAAAAAGTAGTCTGGTATTCTTGATTCATATAGCGGATGAAGGAGCGAATGGTCTCCTTGACGCTGGCATCCAAACCAATGGTTGGCTCGTCCAAAAAGACAACAGCAGGCTGATGGATAAAGATAGCCGCAAATTCACAGCGAACCCGTTGGCCGAGTGACAGATTGCGGATTGGTTGCTTCATAATATCAGCCAAGTCCAACAGGTCAATCAAGACAGCCAATCGCTCTTTGAATACCTTATCTGGAACATCATAAATTTTTGCGTGAAGGATAAAAGATTCCTGGACAGGCAAGTTCCAATCCAAGTGAGATTTTTGTCCAAAGAGAACTCCGATTTGCTTATTGACTTCCTTGCGATGTTCTTGCGGATTGAGGCCGTTGATACGAACCTGTCCTTGGTCTGGGAAGAGGACTCCGGTAAGCATTTTGATGGTGGTGGATTTACCAGAACCGTTGGAGCCGATATAGCCGATGATTTCTCCTTTTCCTACCTGTAAGGAAATATCTTGAACAGCAGGAATTTTCTTTTTCTTGGGTTTGAAAAAGGCTTTTATCGAACCCTTGAGACCGACTTCCTTATCTATGATGGAATAGGTTTTTGATAGATGTTCAGCTTGAATCATATCATAATCTCCTGTTTGAAAACGTTTGCGTAAGATAAGGATATTATAACATATTCCCCAGAAAGTGGCGGTAAAAAGTCACATTTAAGGTAACATTTTTATTAGAAAATCGGTCATATATTGAGGAGATTCTTGCTTACCATTTTTAATCCATACCTGCATGATACCGAAGAAGGCATGTGAAAAATAGATGCTACTGTATTCTTTTTCCAGTTGTGATAAATTCTCTTTTCCTAAGCGCTCCGCTAAATCATTGGCAACAAGAAGTCGGACTTTATTGATAAGAAAATTTTGGATTTCTTGAGTTCCGTTATGGGTCAGTAGGGCAGAAAGCAATTTTTCACGATAGAGCAACTCGAAAATTTCTAAAAATGATGATTGGCGATTGCCATCATAGCGATCAAATATAGCCTCTAATTTGTGAAAAAGTCCTTGTTGGTAGGAGTCAATTAATTCGTACTTATCCTTATAGTGGGTATAAAAACTGGAACGACTGATACCAGCAGTCTGGGCTAGGTGTGTTGTTGTAATGTCATTAAAACCTTGTGATTCCAGACAGGTTACCATAGCTTCTAAAATAGCCTGTCGAGTTCGTTCTTTCCGATTATCTGTTCCCATTTTGCTCCTTTTAAACATTTTTAGACACATTGTCTAAAAAATGATTCTTATTACTTGATTTTGAAAATGATACTTGTATAATGTATTTTATCAGTTTTTGGACAGGATGTCTAAAGGAGTTTCTTATGTCGGAAAAAGTAAAGAATTTTTTCAAAAAACCAATGACCATGATCACCATTCTCGGTGTTGCCTGTGTCCCAGCCTTATATAACATTAGTTTCCTAACCTCTATGTGGGATCCTTACGGCCGACTAGACCAGTTGCCTGTAGCAGTTGTCAATCAAGACCAGTCGGCGAGCTTTCAAGATAAAACCCTCACCATTGGTGATGATATGGTGGATAATATGAAAGAGAGCAAGAGTCTGGATTTCCACTTTGTATCAGAAACGGATGCGGAAAAAGGTTTGGAAGAAGGGGACTATTATATGGTCATCACCCTACCAGAAGATTTATCAGAAAAAGCATCTAGTCTCTTGACGGATCAGCCTGAACCACTAACGATTTCTTACCAAACCTCTAAAGGTCACAGCTTTGTCGCTTCTAAGATGGGCGAATCAGCTATGGAGAAATTAAAGGCATCTGTTTCAGAGACGATTACCGAAACATACACAACTGCCGTTTTTGACAGTATGGGAGAGATTCAAAACGGCATGGTTGAGGCAGCAGATGGAAGTCAAAAATTGACAGATGGAGCTAGTCAATTAGAAACCGGAAGTCAGACTCTATCATCAGGCCTATCTACCTTATCTTCATCAGGCCAATCACTGGTGACAGGAGCAAACCAATTGGCCACCGGTCTTGTGTCTTATACAGATGGAGTCAATCAGGCTGCGACAGGCAGTCAAACACTGTCCAGCGGCTTAACAACCTACACAAATGGGGTAGCAAGTCTTGCTTCAGGTGCGGAGCAATTAAATGCCAATTCCTCTCAGCTCATCGCTGGGGTGGGACAATTGCAAACAGGAGCAAGTCAGGTCGAACAACTGGTAACAGGAGCCAATCAATTGCAGGCAGGCTTGGAGCAACTCGCTAGTTCAACTAGTTTGTCTGCTGAACAGTCTAGTCAAATACAGGCCTTATTGACAGGACTTCCTCAGTTGCAAGCAGCCATCAGTCAATTAAATGATAGCCTCTCAAGTATAGGAGGACTTGCAGTAGATACCTCTACTCTATCTAGCCTCTTGACAGAGATGGGGGCTCAAGCTCAAGGATTGTTGACTGCAGCCCAAGCTGATAAAACAGCCAGCATTGAAGCCTTGCAAGCAACGACTACCTATCAAAACTTGACAGCTGCTCAGCAAGCTGAATTGGTTGGAGCCCTCCAAAACTCGCCTTCGACAACAATGACAGCAGCCCAAACGATTTTGGGTCAATTGTCTCAATTCAGTCAAGCCTTATCTAGCCTACAAAGTCTTTCTGGCATGGCAAAACAAATGAGCCAGCTGCAATCAGCTGTCGGTCAGATCAACACGGCTGCCAATCAAGCATTGCCAGGGGCTACAACAGCCATTGAAAACCTATCAAGTGGCTTGAGTCAGGTCAACACCGCCTTGAACCAGCAAGTTCTACCAGGAACTCAAGCCTTGACGAGTGGTGTGAGTCAACTTCAAACGCAATTATCAAATGGAGCGAGTCAACTCATGTCAGGAGTAACAGCCTATACCGCAGGTGTTGCCCAATTAGCAACAGGTGGAGCTCAGTTGGTTGCGAATAATAGTAGCATCCAATCAGGAGGTGGCCAGTTAACATCAGGATTGGCAACCTTGGCATCCAACTCCAGTCAACTTGTCAGCGGTTCAGGACAACTGGCTTCTGGTAGTCAGCAATTAATTGCTGGTGCGGATCAATTAGCTAGTGGCGGTCAAACCTTGACAAGCGGTATTTCCAGTCTTCGTACAGGTAGTGAAACCCTAACAAATTCACTCAGCTCAGCCAGTCAACAACTATCAGTCATCTCTGTAGAAGACAAAAATGCACAAGCAGTTTCTCAGCCAGTCACCTTGGAACACAGTGATCAAGATGATGTGAAAACCAACGGTGTCGGAATGGCTCCTTACATGGTATCTGTCGCACTGATGGTTGCAGCCTTATCAGCGAATGTTATTTTTGTCAAACACATTGATAATCGCTCTTACAAGAATCGTTGGGACTGGGCCAAAGGGAAACTAATCCTCAATGGAACAATCGCTAGTCTAGCGGCACTGCTTCTGTACGGTGTTCTTCGCTTGATTGGAATCGAACCGGCTCATCCAATGGCAACCTTGGGATTAATCCTCTTAGCCTCTTGGACCTTCATGGCTCTCGTTACAGCCTTGGTGGGTTGGAACAATCGTTTCGGATCCTTCGCAAGTTTAATTCTCTTGTTACTACAGCTTGGATCAAGCGCAGGTACCTACCCAATCGAACTTAGCCCACGCTTTTTCCAAGTCATTCAGCCCTATCTTCCAATGACCTATTCTGTTTCAGGACTTCGTCAAACCATTTCAATGGTTGGAAATAGTAGTCATCAAGTTTGGATGCTGAGCCTCTTCTTAGTAGGCTTTATGGGATTAGGTCTCTTGATTTATAATCAAAAAGATGAATAATAATAAAACCAACTGCTCCATGTGAACAGTTGGTTTTTGGTTGATGTAGTTATTTTGGTGTTGGTGTTCGTAAATTAATGGTTGCGTTAGTTGAAGTAATGGTCAGGCTATTATTGCTCTCTTTTTTCTCCAAAGTTAAGGTTTGTTTATCCTCCTCTTTTTTGATTGATAATGTTTGATACTTATCTTTAGTGAAAATACCAACGTTTTCAGCTTGTTCGTTGAAGTAACTCATATCACCAACAGCTTGCTTTAGTTCTTCAAGGGTTTCATAGTGGTAGCCTAAGTGTTCCGCAAGTGTTTTGATGTCCAGCTGTGTACTGATATTCAGATTGATGTCTTGTAAGCTCTTATCTGTTAGGTTTATATTTGTAACAGATAGGCTGTATTCGGAAGGAGTGAGGACGTTTTTTCCTATGATAGTCAATTGATCTGCATTTAGTTCTTGGTAGTTTTTAATTGTAACATTTTCCAAACTGGTTTCGATTAAATTGACTGAAGCTTCATTTGCAGATATAGAGGTATTTCTGAGTGCAGAATTCACAGCTTCAAAGTAACCAGCTGTGATTTTACCGCTGTCAATTTGTGCATTATCAAGGAAGATACCAGCGGATAGGTCAACCTCTTGTATATGGGCATTCTCAATGGAAAAGCCTCCATAATTATATAAATAGGAACTATATCCTGTAAGCTTTTTCAGAGTCTTCCCTTTAGGCACTTCAACGGTGACGGAGAAGACATTGATACGACGTTGGGCCAACCTTTCTCCAAGATACTGCATGATTCCTTCGATAGCAAAAGATTCTTGTTGTGAAGAAAGGGTCAAAGTTCCCTCTTTTTCTGCTAGTTTTAAGGGGGATTGCATATTGTTGTCAGAATTAGCATAGGTCACATGGTAGTTGCTATCGCTAGACTCCTTGATATAGACGCTGTGGGGGATAAAGTCAATTTTAATAGTATTCAAATCTGTGAAGGTCTTATGGACTTCCGTCGGAGCAGCAACCTCTTCCAAGCGGGTTACGCCTCCTGTGAAAAATCCAATGCCAGCCAGAATTAAGCCTGCAATCAGGCTGACAAAGCCGATAATAATGGCGATGGTTAGTTTCTTTTTCATGCTCGTTTACCTCGTTTCAAGATCCATTTGAAGCAAGCCTTGACCAGTCGCCAAGACCAGTAGGCAAAAAATCCAGTCAAGATGTAGATGAGAATAGCTCCGCCAATCAAAGACAAACCTGAGCCAAACCCCATGAGGAAGATATTGAAACCTTCTGACATAAGGCTAAAGGCTTCCCAAATCAGATAGCCACCGCTGGTGAGAAGTCCGACACCCAGAACAAAGGCACCGACAATGAGGGCCAAGATGAGCGCCACCAATCCCAATAGACTAGCTAGGAGAATGAGCAAAAGTGGAATGGCGATAGGCAGGGAAATGACAGCTAGGATAGCCAACCAAAGCGTTCGTTTTGTTTGGCTAAAATTACGGAAGTAGCGACCGAGGAAAAAGGCGCCGAGGATAAGAGTCGCAAACAGAGGAATGACTCCGATAAACTCTCCCATGATAAAGAGTAGGAAGAAAGAGAAGAGACCTGTCATACTTAAGGCTCCCAGACCAACCCAGAGTTTCCAGTTGAGTTGAATAGGTTCTTGTTGATTCTTCTCCTCCTGGATTTGCTTGTTGAGCATGTTGTTAATGAGTTCGCTAGCAGCTTCTTTTGGTGAACCAAGTTCTTCTATAATTTCTGTTTCACGCTCTGGTCCAGCCTCGTCAAAATACTCATTAAAGAAGCTGATGGCTTCAAAGTATTCTTTGTGGGGCAGTTTTTTGAGATATTTTTCTAACTGCTCCATGTATTCAGTTCTTGTCATGGCGGACGCTCCCTTCTATGATGCCGTTTATCGTGTTTGTATAGGTATCCCAGTCATCTTTGAGTCGGACCAATTCTTCGTGACCTAACTGAGTTAGGCTATAATACTTTCGCATACGACCCTGATATTCTTGGGAATAAGTAGTCAAAAAGTCATTTTGCTCCAATCGTTTTAGGATGGGATAGAGGGCGGACTCCTTGATGTTGGCAATTAATTTAATGGTCTGACAGATTTCATAGCCATAAGAATCATCGGATTCCAAAATAGCCATGATGAGAAATTCTGTCAGCACTGCGGGGACTGGAAAATGCATAGGACGCTCCTTTCCTTTGTTGTTAGTTAGGTTCGGTTTTGATATATAGTGTTCGGTTGCATATATCAAATTTTGTTATATATTAAATATACACCTACAGAAATAAATTGTCAAGTGATTATGTGCAAAATAAATAAAATAGCTTAGGACAAATTTTTAAGGTGTAAACGTTTTATAGCCTTGAAAAATAATTTCAGAGTAGTAAACTTAATAACAGTACTAACATTAAGGGAATTTCTGGACTAAAAGAGAATGACCTCAGATGGATTAGTAGTATTTAAGGTGGTGTAAAGATGAAACTATATGTTCAGTTTATGATTATTCTGGTATTTTCATTTTTAGGGGAAGCTATTTCGACTATTTTTTATCTTCCTATTCCGGGAAGTATTATTGGCTTAATCCTCCTATTTTTAGCCCTAGAGTTCAAATTGATTCGTCTTCGCCATATTCATACGGTTGGGAATTTTTTGCTGGCTAACATGACCATTCTTTTTTTGCCTGCAGCAGTGGGCATTATGGAGAGATTTGATGCAATTAAAGATTATTTACTTCCTATTATCGTCGTCATTTTAGGCGCCATTTTTTTAAATATCTTAGTAATTGGTTTTGTTGTTCGATTTGTGAAGCAAAAGTTTGAAGGCGACTACATTGATACGGAGGGAATTCATGACTGAACTTTTTTCAAATCCTATTTTTGGTATTATGTTATCAATTGCAGCATATTTAATTGGAATGCTGATTTATCGGAGATTTCCTCATCCAATCACAACCCCACTGTTGGTAGCTACAGGATTGATTATTGTCTTTTTAAAAATGACAGGTATTTCCTATAAGGAATATTATGCAGGAGGGTCCTATCTAAATATGCTTATTGTGCCTTCAACAGTAGCTCTGGGTATTCCTTTGTATCGTTCTTTCCATCTAATGAAACATCACATTCGAAGTATTTTTTTGGGAATTTTTGTTGCCTGTATTGTCAATACTGTCTTTACTGCGCTAATTGCAAAATGGTTTGGGATGGATTTTTTTCTAGCAATCTCTCTTTTTCCAAAATCAGTCACCACTGCTATGGCTGTTGGTATTACTGATAAAATGCAAGGAATAGCAACTGTTACTCTTGTAGTCGTTGTTGCAACAGGAATTCTGACAAGTGTTCTTGGTCCAGTCTTTTTAAAGCTACTAAAAATTGAAGACCCAGTAGCTGTTGGTCTTGCTTTGGGAGGAACAGGACATGCCATTGGAACGGGTACAGCGATAAAATATGGACATACGCAAGGAGCGATGGCTGGCTTGGCTATTGGGATTACAGGCATCATGTATGTGGTGATTAGTCCAATAGTTGCGCAGATTATCTTACAATAAAAAACTACGATTGGAATTCCAACCGTAGTTTTTTTAGTCTACATAAAGTTTGGATTGATTATTCAACCAACTATAAAGAAGTCCGATAAAGAGACCGCCACCCACGTAGTTTCCTAATCCAGAAAAGAGGAAATTGCTTAGTACACTTAATAGAGTCATTCCCTCAACTGGTCCACCATTTGAGAAGAAGGCTAATGAGAAAAGAGAGAAGTTTGCGATGACGTGCTCATATCCCAAGAAAGCAAAGATAAAGATGATGAAAATAACGGAAATGAGACGCCCAGCGTCATCTTTGATGCGTAAGAAGGTAAATACGCCGATATTCACGACAATATTAGCAAAAATTCCTTCAATAAATTGAGTCAAAGGTGTCTTTGAAAGCTTGGCCACCGTTGCTTCAAATAGGTAGCTGTGAGCATCAATGTGCTGATAAGGCAGAGTCAGTGAGACCAAGTAACAAACAAGGACAGCACCGACAAAGTTGAAAAGGATACAGGTTGCCAACATCTTGAGGGCTGTTTTAGTAGGAATCGTTTTTCGATGGCTGGCTACTGTCATATACATCATGTTGGATGTTCCAAGTTCGGCATTCATATATAAAATCATGAGTAGCCCCCAACCAAACATCAACCCATAGCTAAATTTCCCGAGTCCTTCTGCGACATGGTTGAGTTTGTCTGCTGTATAAAGAGAAATGACAATCCCCAATCCTAAATAAAGACTGGCTAGTATTGATCGTACAGCGTAGGCAGAAAAACTGTGTTCAAACAAATCTGCTTTTTTCTTGATACTTTTTTCAAGTGTATACATTAATGTCTCTTGGTTAGCTCCCATCCTAATCTCCTTACTGAATCTACTACTTTTTCGAGTAAACGTTTTCTTTTTATCGAATGGCTTTACTTTGTTTATTATACTTGATAAAATGGTTGTTGTCCAAAAAAAATTCAACTTTTGAAAGGAAATATAAGAAAAATATGGATGTTACATGGACAGTGAAATATATCACTGAATTTTTAGCGACTGCACTCCTTATTATCATTGGTAATGGTACAGTTGCAAACGTTGATTTAAAAGGCACAAAAGGAAACAACTCTGGTTGGATTCTCATTGCGATTGGCTATGGTTTGGCAGTTATGATGCCAGCATTGATGTTTGGTAACGTTTCTGGTAACCATATCAACCCAGCCTTCACACTTGGTTTGGCTGTTTCAGGTCTCTTCCCTTGGGCTCACGTTGCTCAATACATTGTTGCCCAATTGTTAGGTGCAATGTTTGGTCAGTTAGTGGTTGTAGCAGTTTATAAACCTTACTTCTTGAAAACTGAAAATTCTAACCATATTCTTGGTTCATTCTCAACTATCAGTGCGCTTGATAACGGAACGAAAGAAAGTCGTAAAGCTGCGACAACTAATGGTTTCTTGAATGAGTTCGTTGGTTCATTTGTATTGTTCTTCGGTGCCCTTGCTTTGACCAAACATTTCTTTGGTTCAGAGTTGGTTGGTAAATTGATTGAACAGGGCTATGATAAAACAGTCGCTGAGACAATGACTGCTCCATATACTTCAGGTTCAATTGCAGTTGCTCACTTAGGCATTGGTTTTCTAGTTATGGCACTTGTTGCGGCTCTTGGTGGTCCAACAGGTCCTGGTCTTAACCCAGCGCGTGACCTTGGTCCACGTATCGTCCATGCCCTTCTTCCAAAATCTGTTCTTGGTGAAAACAAGGCTGATTCAAAATGGTGGTATGCTTGGGTTGGTGTATGTGCTCCAATTATCGCATCAATTGCCGCTGTTGCACTTTTCAAATTCTTGTATCTATAATATAGAGAACCCGTTTCGTCGGGTTTTTCTTTTTCTCTTGGTATATCCTATATAAAGTTGTCTGCTCTGCTATTTTCCTAAAAGTTATGCTACAATAAGGATAGAAAAATCGGAAAAGAGGCTAGAATATGTCAGATGTTATTGCTTTTGGCTATGGAAGCAGTCGAGCGGAGATGCAGCTCAAGCGACTCAATCGTCATGGAATCATCGCAGGTGCGACAGGTACAGGGAAGACCGTTACCTTAAAGGTCTTGGCAGAGCAGTTGAGTGATGCGGGAATCCCGGTCTTTCTATCGGACATAAAGGGTGATTTAAATAGTTTGGTTGCGGCCAATACCAAGGAGATTGATCCTAGTCGTCTAGAGAAGACTCATTATCTTGACTATAGCCCAGTCGGTTATCCAGTTGAGTTGTGGGATGTCTTGGGGGAAAATGGGACTCCTGTCCGCATGACTATTTCAGAGCTGGGTCCTGTCCTACTGACACGTTTGTTGGGCTTGAATGATACTCAGGAGTCCATCCTGAATATTGTTTTCAGCGTGGCAGACGAGCGTGGTCTTCTCTTGATTGATTTGATGGACCTGCGGGCTATGCTCAATTTTGTGGCTGAAAATGCGGCAGAGCTGAGCCAGTATTATGGAAATATTCCAGCTCGTTCGGTTGGAGCCATCTTGCGTAGTCTGGTTGTTTTGGAGCAACAAGGTGGTAAGATTTTCTTCGGTGAGCCAAGCCTTGATATTGCTGATTTGATGCGTACAGCAGAAGATGGTCGTGGGGTAATCAATGTTCTCCAAGCTACTGAGCTATTCAATCAACCAACTCTTTATTCGACAGTCCTGCTTAGCCTCTTATCAGAACTCTATGAAGTCTTGCCTGAGGTGGGCGATTTGGACAAGCCTAAGATGGTCTTCTTCTTTGACGAGGCTCATGTTCTCTTCAAAGATGCACCGAAAGTTCTTCTTGAAAAGATTGAATTGATTGTCCGTTTGATTCGTTCAAAAGGGGTAGGTGTCTTCTTTGTAACGCAGAATCCGACGGATATTCCTGATAGCGTGGCAGCCCAGTTGGGCAACCGCATCCAACATGGTCTTCGCGCCTTTACACCAAAAGAGCTTAAGACAGTTGCAACTGTTGCTGAAACCTTCCGGCAAGAAGGTGGGGAGGATTTGGCTAAGGTCATTCAGGAATTGCAGGTAGGTGAAGCAGTTGTGTCTACTCTGCAAGCAGACGGGACACCAAGCTTTGCGGATCGAGTATTGATTTATCCTCCAAAGAGTATGCTGGGAACGGTGGAGCCAAGTGCCTTCTTGTCAGTTATCAATAATTCTCCTTTGATGGAAAAATATGCTGACGCGGTCAACCGTGAATCTGCCCATGAGCAGATTTTAGCCATGACAGAGGCTAAAGAAGCTGAACTCATCAAAAAAGCAGAGCAGGCCGAGGCGGAAAAACAGGCAGAAAAAGAAGCTAAGGTAGCCGCAAAAATGGACGAGAAAGCCCAGAAAGAAGCGGCTAAGGTGACTCAAAAAGCCAGTCAGCCAGCCAGTCGCAAAACAGATTCCATGATGGATCGCTTTACCAAGAACCTGATGAGTCAGGTCGGACGGGAAGTTGGGCGCGTGGTAACTCGTGGCATTATGGGCATGTTAAAAGGGAAATAAACGACTAGACTGGGAAGGAAACTTCTCAGTTTTTTTATCTAGACAAAGTTCTTGCCAGATGCCACAAAATTCGTTAAAATAAACACAAATCACTAGTTAGTAAGGAGTTGCCATGACTGATCAATTGCAGGCATTATTGAAAGACTATCAGCCCCAGCCATTGGGTGAAAAACGTTCTTATGCAGTTTTCTTGCCTCTAGTATGGTCAGACAATCAGTGGCAGGTCTTATATGAGATTCGGAGCGAGGCCATTTCTCAACCGGGAGAAGTTTCCTTTCCAGGTGGCGGAATTGATGAAGGCGAGACAGCAGAAGAAGCTGCCATTCGTGAGGTTATCGAAGAACTTGACATTCAACAGGAACAAATTGAGTTGCTGGGGGAAATCGATTATCTCGTTTTCGGTCGCTCGACGATCCGCTGTTTTGTCGGTCGACTTCACTTGGACTGGCAGACCCTTCAACCCAATGACGAAGTAGCTCGATTCTTTACAGTTCCACTAGAAACCTTGCTGAAAACGGCCCCTGTCTATTATCAACTGGATTCACAGATTGTCCCAGATTGTGACTTTCCCTTTGAACGTTTGAGAGGTGGGGTTGACTATCCTTTCAGTCATCATAAACGATCCGTTCCATTTTATGAAAACCTACCAGAAAATATCTGGGGAATGACCGCCCAATTTACCCATCGGTTTACGGAAATAGTGAAAAGTAATCTATCGTGAAATGATAGGTTATTTTTTTGAGGAAAAACTAGCCTTTGCGATATGTATCAGCGAAAAAAATGAAGACAAAGCTCAATGTGAGCAACGTACAGAAAAACACAAAAAAAACAGATGCATGGCAGATAAAAGATAGCTATGGCTGGTATACTTGGTACGGTCCATATTTTGAAGTACCATCATTTATCCAGAAATGCGACAATATTCATGTAAACTCATTCAGTAGATTGTTTTCATTTCCAGTAGGTGAGTGGGAAAATGTATAAATCTATATTTTAAGAAGGAGCCAATTATGAGCAAGCAGAAAGTTGTGTCCAGTTTATTATTAAGCACAGTCGTATTAGGGGGATTAGCCTTTTATTCAACGACAACGGTTAAAGCAGAATCGCTAGAACCAGATGTTACATCAGTTAGTTCAGGTGATGTTGTTGAGAAACCGGTAGTATCAACTGAAGAGGAAAGCGACTTTTTAGCTGAAGAAGAGCTTGAAGAGAGCGATGCTCCAGTAGAAACTCTAAATGAAGAAATCAAAGATGTTACAGAGCCTGGAGCACTTCTCCAACCTCGTGCGATGATGAGTAATTCTGGTAGTAATGACACGGAAGAAATTCCGGTAGATGATTCTGTTTCTGTTTCAGAAAAAATAGTTAAGACACCACTAATTCAATCATCAAATGTGGATTCTAAAGCAGCTGATGATCAGGCTAGAATTAGGGCTTCAGTGTCTGTAGAACCGTTGAAGGTTGAACAAAATAAGCTTGAATGGCAAGTAACTTTTGACACAAGGGCATGGTCTTTTAATGAATCTCCTGGAGGTCTCTATTTTGTTCTTCCAAAAGGATTGAAATTAACCAGTATAAAGGATAGCACTAACACTGAATTATTTGAGCGATTTCCTGAAAATGTTGAAAGTTCTAAAAATATTTCTGGGGCCGCCTATCGTTTCTTTAGTGCAGAAAGAAATAATTTCGAAGACAGAGGATTTGATGATCAGTGGGGGTGGTCAGTAAGGCAAGCATCAAGCAAGGAGGTTGAAGAATGGAAATCTAAAGGCCTTATGTCTAAAATATACTTCATAGACAATGTACGGTCCACGGATTCTCAAACCTATCGCTTAATCGCTGAAAGAGAGAACTCAGAACAAATGTCATTCCCTGTTGCTGCAGTAATGAAGACATTTGGGTATACAAATTGGAGTAGAGTACAGGTTACTTCACTAGGCGCACGTGAGATTACCCTTGAGAAAGAAAAACCTCTACCACCTAAAGAGACTCCAGCGCCATCAGCACCGGAGGAGCAACCAAAAGAAACTCCAGCGCCAGAAGTTCCGTCAACTCCTGAAAAGAAACCGGAATCTCCAAAGGAAGACTCAAAACCAGACGCTCCACAAGATCCATCGACTCCTGAAGAAAAACCACAAGTACCGGAAGAGCCAAAACAAGAGCCAGACGCTCCAAGTCCAGAAGTTCCAACACCAAAAGAAGAGCCGGCTCCAACTCCAAAAGAGGAAGACACTCCAGCACCGAAAGGTGACGCGGAAGCACCTAAAGATGAGAAAGAGGTTCCAGCTCCAGTTCCAACACCGGACGTAGAGCCAGCCCCAACACCAAAAGAGGAAGACGCTCCAACTCCAGTACCAGACACTCCGGTACCAGCACCGGCACCGAAAGAGGAAACACAGGAGCCGAAAACAGAAGAGAAGACTCCGGAAACGAAAAAAGAAACACCAGCCCCAGTTCCAACACCGGAAGTGGAAGCACCAAAAGCTGAGGAGGAAACCCCAGCCCCAGCTCCAATACCAGAAGTACCACAGGTACCAGACGCTCCAAAAGATGAGCCGCAAGTTCCATCAATCCCAGAGGAGCAACCAAAAGAGACTCCAGCGCCAGAAGAACCTAAGAAGGAAGATACTCCGCAAACACCACAAGCGCCATCAACTCCTAAAGAGGAAGCACCGAAGGAAGAAGTTCCAACACCACCGGCTCCATCAGTACCAGAAGAGCAACCAAAAGAAACTCCAACACCAGAAGTTCCAAAACAAGAAGATGTTCAACCGGAAGCACCAAAATCTGATGAAGTAGAATCTGACAAACAAATGCCAGAAACTAAGCAACCAGATATGAAGCAACCGAAGGCAGACGACATGCCTAAGGAACAAAAGCCGAAAGCCGACGAGCCAAAGGCAGAGCAACCACAAATGGACAAACCACAAATGGAAGCTCCTAAGAAAGATTCGGAAGCGCCAAAATCTGATAAAGTAGAAACTGACAAGCAATTGCCAGAAACTAAGCAACCAGATATGAAGCAACCGAAGGCAGACGACATGCCTAAGGAACAAAAACCGAAAGCTGACGAGCCAAAGGCAGAGCAACCACAAATGGAAGCTCCTAAGAAAGATTCGGAAGCACCAAAATCTGATAAAGTAGAATCTGACAAACCAATGCCAGAAACTAAACAACCAGATATGAAGCAACCGAAGGCAGATAAACCAGAAGCAGAGAAAGCTCAAATGCCACGAACAGAAGGTATGAAGCCTGAATCCAAGGCTTCAATGATGCCAAAAGCCGAGGCACCAAAAGCAACTTTGCCAAATACAGGCGAAGCAAGTAGCGCAATAGGCTGGCTAGGTGGTGCTTTAGCCACTCTTGCCACAGGCTTGTATCTATTCAAAAACAAAAAAGAAGAATAGTCATTATTGAATAAGATATAAGAACTTCCCTCTTCTAAGTTCATAAAAGACTCCAGATCATCGCTGTAGAAGCCTTGGTTTGGAGTCTTTTTGTTAAATATTCTTAGAAAATAACAAAATAGATAAATATTAGATACCCTCTAGAAAAAATTTAGTTTAGGATGTTATACTAACGCTAAAACAATAATATCAATTTTTGAAAATACTAGATTGGAAGAAAAATCTAATCGCCATATTTTAGAACCTGTACTCACAAGTAAAGGGCTTTTATGTAAGAGATAGTTTTTTGCTAGTCAAGTTAATTTTTTGAGGGAATACTGGCTGTATTTTGAAAAAACGAACGATGAGTAGCTTTAAAAAAGCCTTAGATGGGAGTGCTAAACTGTAAATGCATGTTCTTAGTCTATTGGTGAAAAATTGAAGTAAATAGAGTAAAGGAGCACATTATGAGCAAACAAAAAGTTGTGACAAATCTATTGCTTAGTACAGCTGTACTAGGTGGTTTTCTAATATGTCACGTACCATCTGTAAGCGCAGAAACAGGCAATCTTCAAGAAATACCTATTGAATCTGCTACGGTTAGCTCAGAAAATCAAACTGCGACCGCAGTCGATGGAATTTCACCTACGGATAACCAATTACCTACGTCAGAAGAGGGTGATAAACAGGCTCCAGAAGAAAAACTAGTTTCTAGCGATTCTACGAGAGAAGAAAGTGCTACGCAGGTAGCGACAGATCCGGATACACCATCTCAATCATTAAATGTGTCAGAGGCGGAAAATTCAACGGCAGATTCAAATATTCAACAAGCCGAAGAGAAACTGATTCAAGAATCGAATTATCATAGATTTGACACTCATCAAGGTGAACAGATTAGGAATGCAGTATCTATAGAAAAAATATCGGCAGATAATGACAAGATTAAGTGGAGAGTAACTTTTGATAGAAAAAATTGGACCTTTGGTGGAGAGGGGAGTGGCTATTACTTTATTCTTCCAAAAGGCTTACAATTAACCAATATTATTGATAGCCAGTCTAGAGAAGATATTTTCAATAAGTTTCCTAAGGATGTCAATGATGAGGCAAATTCTGGTGGGCAGCCGTATCGCTTTTTTAGTAGAGAAAAAAATGCTAATAATGATGAGCGTAGTTTTGAAAGTCAGTGGGGTTGGTCTGTTGGACGTGTAGGAGGAGAGCTAGAAAAATGGAAGGAAGAAAGTTCCAGCATCTATTTTCTACAAGTACAGCGAGATTCCGTTGCTAAAGAAAAAGCGACATATGAACTGACGGCACAGGTGAAAAATCAAGAAATGCAGACTTTCCCGGTTTTAGCTGTGGTGAAGAATTTTAAAGAGCGAATATTTTTCTCCAGAGATGAGATTACTTCTGCTGCTGGTTTGAGATTAAAGGTATCGGAAAGTGCTAAGCCGAATAATGAAGGGATTACTATTATCGGATCTGTCCTAGGACCTGATTCATCTCCAGAAAGCGACAGGACTCCTGAACCGCGGGGAGATAGGACTCCGGATATAGATGTACCAAAGGCAGATGTTCCAAAAGTTGAGCAGCCAAAACCGAAGGTCCCTGAAGTTCACCTTCCTGCTCCTAAGGCTCCGGAAACTGTGCCACCAAAAGTAATGCCTCCGACACCGAAGGTTCCAGACGTTAAGACGCCAAAAGTTGAGTACCCTGATACAGATGCTCCTGAGATTGAGTCACCAAAAGCTCCTGAAACTGAACGACCAGAAGTATTACCACCGACGCCCAAAGTTCCAGAGGTTGAGCCACCGAAAGTAACTCCACCGACCTCAAAAGTTCTAGAAGCTGAGCCACCGAAAGTTGAGCAGCCAAAACCGAAGGTTCCAGAAGTTCACCTTCCTGCTCCTAAGTCTCCGGAAACTGAGTCACCAAAAGCAACGCCCCCAGCCCCCAAAGTTCCAGATGTTAAGACGCCAAAAGAGGCGCCCCTGTCACCAAAAACTCCGGGCGTTGAGGTTCCGAAAGTCATGCTTCCGACACCAAAAGCCCCAGAAGCTGAGAGTCCGAAAGTCATGCTTCCGACGCCGAAATCTCCGGAAGTTGCGCACCCAGATGTTGAGAAATCCACCGGAATCCAACCAGAAAAGGGTCAACCTGAGGTTAATAAACCCAATATTATCCATCCGGAGGTGTTTCAATCCGAAGTTAAGAAAACGGAATCTGGATTTTCACCGGCTCCAAAGGTAGGAATACAAAAAGAGACTTTACCAAATACGGGTGAAACGAGTAACACCCTAGTATGGCTAGGTGGTGCTCTAGCTACCCTTGCATCAAGTTTGTATCTTTTCAAACAACACAGGCAAAGAGAAGAGGAATGATTTTACGCTAATACTAAAGTTTCTGGAACGTCAATAAGGCTTATCTACCATGGACTAAGAAAATTTAGAACAGTTGTAAATAGAAAACGTTCCAAAATATGAACTGCACCCCAAAAGTTAGAGGTGAAATCTAATTTTTGAGGTGCTTTTCTTGTAAGGTCAAGACACAAAGACAAGGTTGAAATTTATCGCTTGCAATGATATGAAGGAGTTGGTTTTATATTTTGTTTTATCAATACTAGTTTGAATGTTATCCGAGAATTTGTAGGACATTCTGAGGATAGTAAGGAGATAGAGAAAATTTATCTTCATGTAATGCAGAAAGGAAAACATAAGATTGAACAGGCTATGCTAGATTTAGCAGAAATAATTATTTGATATATTTTAATCAGTTAAAATTCAGTTATTTTGTCAAAAACAAAAGAAAAAAGCCTTTGAAACGTTGATTTCATAGGCTTTCTGTATGTTGTCTTATTTAACCTCAGTAAAAATCACGTGCTTACGCAATTTTGGTGAGTATTTTTTCAATTGAAGACGGTCTGGAGTGTTACGTTTGTTTTTTGAAGTAAGGTACAAACGCTCACCAGATTCTTTGTGTTCAAGTGTAATATTTACGCGCATGGTATCTCCCTTCTATTATTCAGCTGAAGCAGCCTTAGCGATTTTACGTCCTTTGTAGTATCCTTTCAAAGATACACGGTGAGAACGTGAGTAATCTCCAGTAGTTTCATCAAATTTCACAGTTGGAGCTGCTACTTTATAGTGAGTACGACGTTTGTTTTTCTTCGCTTTTGAAGTGCGACGTGCAGGTACTGCCATTTCTTTCTTCCTCCATTAAATTCAGGGCTTAGCCCCTTTTAAATCTAAAATAGTGCGTATGACTTTCGTCAACTTTAACAGTATAACAAAAGTTTTTTGTAAAGTAAAGTTACTTGACAGATTTTTTTAAAAATTTTACCAAATTTTATTCACCTAAATTCCCATCGAAAGAAATTTTGCTATAATGTTCAAAAAGATACAAAATTTACTTGACAGCATATATATATAATGGTTATAGGACGAGTTCCAATTATTTAATAAATATAAGGAGAACTGTATGAAAACAGTTGGGAAGTTTTTCGCGAAAAAGTTGGCTAGCCTTTTGGTCTTGCTACTGGTTGTTGGTCTAGGAGTCTTCTGGTTCAGAAATAGTATCTTTGCTTGGTTCCAGGGAACCCATAAGGTTCAATATGAGTTCGTCATTAAGAAGTTTGAAGCGGAAAGCAAGCTGGTTGTAGCAGGTGCCGAGGTGGATACGACTGCCAACCAGACCTTTGAAAACAATAAATTAAAAGATTGGCCAGACTGGACTGAGCCTATTACCAAGCTCTTTGTTGGACGTGAAATGTCTGTTGATATTCCTGTGCAGACTGAGTTCAAGTTGGTCTTGGAAGGGATTGGTCAGTCAGATGTTCAGATTCAAAACAATACCTTAACCTTCAAGAAACCTGTTCTTGTCGAAGTTGATTCTCAGCAACATGGAGCAATCAAAATCAGCAACAATAGCAATGGTCTTATAGATAAGGCAGTGGATGCTTTCACCTCTGGACAAAAGGCACAGGAATTTCTAAATGATAAATCCCAAGAAGCTATTTACAAGACAAGTGAGAAAGTATTGAATGACGCAAAACGCCAAGAAAAAGTGGCGGCCTTTGCAGAAACAGCCTTAGAAAACCTCCTCAATCTGAATTCAGAAGAAAAACTTGAGGTTGAGATTGAAGTGGCCGACTTGAATTTCCAAATTGTGGATAAGAAATAGTTCTTTTAAACAAGGTCATGTCAGTAGACATGGCTTTTTATCTGCTCTGCCATTTCCAAAAAAGCCCAAAATATGATAAAATAAAGGGCAATATTTAGAGAAATGAGAAAGTCCATGAAACTACAAAAACCAAAGGGAACACAGGATTTACTACCGCAGGATTCTGCCAAATGGCAGTATGTGGAAAACTTTACCCGCAGCATTTTCAAGCAGTACAATTACGCTGAGATTCGCACACCAATCTTCGAGCATTATGAGGTGATCAGCCGTTCGGTTGGCGATACGACAGACATTGTGACCAAGGAGATGTACGA
Source organism: Streptococcus sp. 2018037 (assembly GCF_019754195.1). NCBI lineage: Bacteria > Bacillati > Bacillota > Bacilli > Lactobacillales > Streptococcaceae > Streptococcus > Streptococcus sp. 2018037. The sequence goes on along the minus strand of NZ_JAIJZQ010000007.1, from coordinate 38,292 downwards.
TTTCTATGACAAGGGAGAGCGTCATATCACCCTCCGTCCAGAAGGGACGGCACCGGTTGTTCGTTCTTATGTAGAAAACAAGCTCTTTGCTCCAGAAGTGCAAAAGCCAGCTAAGTTCTATTACATGGGTCCAATGTTCCGCTATGAGCGTCCGCAGGCAGGTCGTCTCCGTCAGTTCCACCAGATTGGTGTGGAGTGCTTTGGTTCCAATAACCCAGCGACAGACGTAGAAACCATTGCTATGGCCTATCACTTCTTTGAAGAGTTGGGAATCAAGGACATCCGCCTCCACCTCAACAGTCTGGGCAATCCAGAGAGCCGTGCCGCTTATCGCCAGGCTTTGATTGACTATCTGACGCCGCTCAAGGACCAGCTTTCCAAGGATAGCCAGCGCCGTCTAGAAGAAAATCCTTTGCGTGTGTTGGATTCCAAGGAAAAAGAAGACAAGGTTGCAGTGGAAAATGCACCGTCCATCTTGGACTATCTAGATGAGGAAAGTACTGCTCACTTTGAAGCGGTTAAGACTATGTTGGACAGCTTAGGCATTGCTTATGTGATTGACACCAACATGGTGCGTGGTTTGGACTACTATAACCATACTATTTTCGAGTTTATGACCGAGGTAGGTGGCAACGACCTGACCATCTGTGCCGGCGGTCGTTATGATGGTTTGGTGACCTACTTTGACGGACCTGAAACACCAGCTTTTGGCTTTGGCATGGGGATTGAGCGCCTCATCCTAGTCCTTGAAAAGCAAGGCATCGAGCTCCCTCTCGACACCCAGCTAGATGTCTACATCGCAGTTTTAGGTCAGGAGGCCAATGGCGGAGCGCTCGAGTTGGTTCAAGCCATCCGCAAGCAAGGTTTCCGTGCAGAACGTGACTATCTGGACCGCAAGCTCAAGGCCCAGTTTAAGTCAGCAGATGTCTTTGGAGCTAAGGCCATCATTACCCTGGGTGGCAGCGAAATCGAATCTGGACAGGTTGTGGTTAAAAATAACCAGACAAGAAGTCAAGTTGAAACAAGCTTGGAAGCACTCAAAACAGATTTTGCAAGTATTTTAGAAGAATTGGAGAAGCAGTAGTCTAGGCTGCTTCTTTTTTGTGGTTTTAGAAGCCATGAAAAAAGAAGCGATTGGGCAATCACTTCTTGAAAATAGTGGAGAATGAATTAGTGTGAGTGGCAGAAGTCTAAGACCATACGACCTTGGATAGTGCCAGCAACCATTTCATTGAAGACTGCTTCGGCATCTTCGACAGGACGTTTTTGAACGACTGGAACAACTAGTCCCATAGCACCGAAGTGGAAGGCCTCTTCTAAATCTTTACGAGTACCAACTAGTGAGCCGACTACCTTGATACCGTCTAGCACAGTCTTCACGATACTGAGGTCCATGTATTCAGATGGAAGTCCTACAGCTACTACATATCCACCAGCACGAACACTGTCAATAGCTTGGTTGAAGGCTACTTTGGAAACAGCTGTTACAACAGTAGAGTGTACACCGCCACCAGTAATTTCTTTAATATATCCAGGAACATCTTCTACTTCAAGTCCGTTGATCGTCACATCTGCACCAACTTCTTTGGCGAGTTCCAATTTATCATTATTGATGTCTACGGTGATAACATGAGCGTTGAAGACTTTTTTAGCGTATTGTACAGCAAGGTTTCCGAGTCCACCAGCACCATAGATAGCAATCCATTGACCTGGTTCCAAGTGTGCTTCTTTGATAGCTTTGTAGCAGGTTACGCCAGCACAGGTGATAGAACTTGCTTGAGCTGGATCAAGACCTTCTGGTACTTTTACCGCATAGTCAGCAGTTACGATACATTGCTCAGCCATACCACCGTCAACAGAGTAGCCGGCATTTTTAACAGTACGGCAAAGGGTTTCCCGACCAGTTGTACAATATTCACAAGTGCCACAACCTTGGAAGAACCAAGCAACACTCACACGATCGCCAACTTTTAAGCTAGTCACATCTGGAGCAATTTCAGTCACAATACCGATACCTTCGTGACCAAGAACGCGACCAGGAACCTTACCAAAATCACCATTGGCAACGTGGAGGTCAGTGTGACAAACACCACAGTACTCAATTTGGACCAAAGCCTCACCAGCTTCGAGTGGACGAAGTTCCTTATCGACAACGACAACACCAGTAGATTCTGGATTTACAACGACTGCTTTCATAAGCAGACCTCCTGTTTTAATATTTTATGTACATTTTTGGATGTGTTAATATAGTTGCTTTATATTGTTAAGAATATCACAATGTAGACAAAAATGCAAGAGTATAAAAGAAGGGACAAATGAATATAAAATTGAAAATTATCAAGTAATTACTACAATATTTTCAAAAAAATCTATTTACTTGGAAGCGTTTTCTTGATAAACTAGTATCGTAAATGTTAGAGAAAGAATAAATGATAAAGATTTGTCTTACTTTATGTATTTTTTGACCAAACAAAGCAGAAACAAATCCGAATGTTTTCTGAAAACAGGAAAAAGTAAGCGCTTTCTATAACAAAACAGAAAAAATGTGAAAAAATTAACAATTTCTCTTTACAAATAAAATAAAAAATAGTAGAATAACATTGTGAAAAAGTTAACAAATAGTTAGCGAGTATATTTGGAGGAACACAATGGCTGATAAAAAAGTAGTATCACCAGAAGAAAAGTTGGTAGAAGCGCGCAAGCACGTCGATGAGCTTGTTCAAAAAGGTTTGGTTGCTCTTGATGAGTTCCGTAAACTCGGTCAAGAAGAAGTAGACTATATTGTAGCGAAAGCTTCGGTTGCAGCCCTTGATAAACACGGTGAATTGGCAATGCACGCCTTTGAAGAAACCAAGCGTGGGGTATTCGAAGACAAGGCTACTAAGAACTTGTTTGCCTGTGAGCACGTTGTCAATAACATGCGCCACACGAAAACTGTTGGTGTTATCGAAGAAGATGAAGTGACAGGTTTGACTTTGATTGCTGAGCCGGTCGGTGTTGTTTGTGGTATCACACCAACAACAAACCCAACTTCTACAGCAATCTTTAAATCATTGATTGCCTTGAAGACACGTAATCCAATTGTCTTTGCCTTCCACCCATCTGCACAAGAATCTTCTGCTCATGCAGCTCGTGTTGTCTATGAAGCAGCTGTGGCAGCTGGTGCCCCTGAAAACTGTATCCAGTGGGTAACAAAACCATCTATGGAAGCAACGTCTGAGTTGATGAAACATGATGGTATTGCAACAATCCTTGCAACTGGTGGTAACGCAATGGTGCGTGCAGCTTACTCTTGTGGTAAACCTGCCCTTGGTGTAGGTGCAGGTAACGTTCCAGCCTATATTGAAAAATCTGCAAACATCCGTCAGGCAGCACATGACATCGTTATGTCTAAGTCATTTGACAACGGTATGGTCTGTGCGTCAGAACAAGCAGTTATCATTGATAAAGAAGTTTACGATGAGTTTGTAGCAGAATTCAAATCTTACAAAACTTACTTCGTTAATAAGAAAGAAAAAGCTCTTCTTGAAGAATACTGCTTCGGTGTGAAAGCTAACAGCAAAAACTGTGCAGAAGGCAAATTGAATGCGGACATCGTTGGTCGCCCAGCTGCATGGATTGCTGAGCAGGCTGGCTTCTCAGTACCAGAAGGTACAAACATCTTGGCAGCTGAGGTTGCTGAAATCGGTGAAAAAGAGCCATTGACTCGCGAGAAATTGTCACCTGTTATTGCCGTCTTGAAAGTTGATGGTCGTGCAGAAGGTCTTGAAGCAGCTCGCCAAATGGTTGAATTCCACGGTCTCGGTCACTCTGCAGCTATTCATACGGAAGACGCAGAATTGGCGAAAGAGTTTGGTACAATCGTACGTGCTATCCGTGTTATTTGGAACTCTCCATCTACTTTCGGTGGTATCGGTGATGTTTACAACGCATTCTTGCCATCATTGACACTTGGTTGTGGTTCTTACGGACGCAACTCAATCAGTGATAACGTAAGTGCTATGAACTTGCTCAACATCAAGAAAGTAGGAAGACGTAGAAATAATATGCAATGGTTTAAAGTTCCTTCTAAAACATACTTCGAACGTGATTCTATCCAATATCTCCAAAAATGTCGTGACGTTGAACGTGTCATGATCGTTACAGACCGTGCCATGGTAGAGCTTGGATTCCTAGATCGTATCATCGAACAATTGGACCTTCGTCGTAATAAAGTTGTTTACCAAATCTTCTCAGACGTTGAGCCAGATCCAGATATCACAACAGTTTATAAAGGTACAGAATTGATGCGTACCTTCAAACCAGATACAATCATCGCACTCGGTGGTGGTTCACCAATGGATGCTGCCAAAGTTATGTGGCTCTTCTACGAGCAACCAACAGTTGATTTCCATGACCTAGTTCAAAAATTCATGGATATCCGTAAACGTGCCTTCAAGTTCCCAGAACTTGGTAAGAAATCTAAGTTTATCGCGATTCCAACTACATCAGGTACAGGTTCAGAAGTAACACCGTTCGCCGTAATCTCTGATAAAGCAAACAACCGTAAATACCCAATCGCTGACTACTCATTGACACCAACTGTGGCAATCGTTGACCCAGCACTCGTATTGACAGTACCTGCACACGTTACAGCAGATACTGGTATGGACGTATTGACTCACGCTACAGAAGCATACGTTTCAACAGTAGCAAACGACTTTACAGATGGTTTAGCACTTCAAGCTATCAAACTAGTATTTGAAAACCTTGAAAGCTCAGTGAAGAATGCTGACTTTGTATCACGTGAGAAAATGCACAACGCATCAACTATGGCAGGTATGGCCTTCGCCAACGCATTCCTAGGTATTTCTCACTCAATGGCTCATAAGATTGGTGGACGTTTCCATACTGTTCACGGTCGTACAAACGCTATCTTGCTTCCATATGTTATCCGCTACAACGGTACTCGTCCAGCTAAGACAGCTACATGGCCTAAGTACAACTACTATAAAGCAGATGAAAAATACCAAGACATCGCTCGTCTTCTAGGCTTGCCATGTTCAACACCAGAAGAAGCTGTTGCTGCATACGCACAAGCAGTTTACGACCTCGGTGAACGCATCGGTATCCAAATGAACTTAAAAGCACAAGGTATCGACGAGAAAGAACTTAAAGAACACTCTCGCGAATTGGCTCTTCTTGCCTACGAAGACCAATGTACACCAGCTAACCCACGTCTAGCAATGGTTGACCACATGCAAGAAATCATCGAAGACGCCTACTACGGTTACAAAGAACGTCCAGGTCGCATCAAGTAAGGATTTTCGTCACGATACATCGTTAAAGCTCCTTGCCTAACTTTAGTTATGTCTACGTTGCTTTGCCTCGTCTCGTTTAGAAAATCATTCCTTGATGGTTTAGCTTCGCCTTCGCCGCCTATACTCTCTTAGGAAAAACTGATTTCAAAATGTATATGCAAGTGTTTGTTAACAAATCATTTCTTAATAATCCTTGTATAAACAATTGGACTAGCCTCCAAAACTTTCTCAACACCAGCTTACGTGAGTAGGTTGGTGTTTTTGTGCATGAATAGTTGATTAATAAATGTTGATAAGGTAAAGGTCATTGCGAAATCTGACTTTACTAGTCTATATTGGTAATTTATGCGTTTGAAGTTGTGTTGTATGTTGGGGGAGAAAATATCCATAGGGACAGGGTTCTCTAGCAATTGAAAAAATGGTATACTAATACTAGTTTTTAGTAAATTGAGGTAATGATGATGTCAGAGCAAGCACAAAGACAGGAACTTCACCGGAAAATATGGGCGATTGCAGATAAGGTACGAGGAGCAGTAGATGGTTGGGATTTCAAACAGTACGTCTTGGGAATTCTGTTCTACCGTTTTATCAGTGAGAATTTTAAAAATTACATCGAGGGTGGAGATCCAGATGTAGATTATGCTAATTTCCCAGAGGGGCAGATTACAGATGTCATCAAGGATGATGCAGTCAAAACCAAGGGATATTTTATCTATCCGTCGCAGTTATTTTCAAATGTGGTGAAACAGGCTAGAGGTAACGAAAATCTCAACACGGAGTTGAGGAAGATTTTTGATGCCATTGAGGATAGTGCGGTTGGCTATGACAGTGAGCATGATATCAAGGGCCTCTTTGATGATGTTGACACGCGGAGTAACCGTCTGGGCAATTCCGTTGCGGAAAGAAATCAGCGTTTGGTGGATATTTTAGAAGAGATTGCTAATCTTGATTTTGGGGATTTCGAGGACAACAAAATCGACCTATTTGGTGATGCTTATGAGTTCTTGATTTCAAACTATGCCTCGAATGCTGGTAAGTCAGGCGGGGAATTTTTCACCCCTCAAAGCGTGTCCAAGTTGCTGGCTAAGATTGTCATGCTGGGGAAAGATGAGAAGAATAAGATTAACAAAATCTACGACCCTGCGTGTGGTTCAGGCTCTCTCTTGCTTCAGGCCAAGAAGCAGTTTACCGAGCACATTATTGAAGATGGGTTTTATGGGCAGGAAATCAATATGACCACCTATAACCTGGCTCGGATGAATATGTTTCTTCACAATATTAACTATGATAAATTTAGCATTGAGCGTGGCAATACCCTGCTGGACCCCAAACATGGCAACGACAAGCCTTTTGATGCCATCGTGTCCAACCCACCGTATTCTATCAAGTGGATTGGCAGCGATGATCCAACCTTAATCAATGATGATCGCTTTGCACCAGCTGGGATCTTGGCTCCCAAGTCCAAGGCTGACTTTGCCTTCATCATGCACAGTCTTTCCTATCTTTCGTCAAAAGGCAGAGCAGCCATCGTGACCTTCCCTGGTATTTTTTATCGCGGAGGTGCGGAGCAAAAAATCCGGAAGTATTTGGTAGACGGAAACTTTGTGGAGGCTGTTATTCAGCTACCAGACAATCTCTTTTTTGGAACCTCTATTGCCACCTGTATTCTTGTTTTGGCTAAAAATAAGAATACGACAGATACACTCTTTATCGATGCCAGTCGGGAATTTAAAAAAGAAACCAATAATAACATCTTAACCGAAGACAATATCCAGAATATTTTAGATGGATTTGACAAGGGAGAAGATAAAGAATACTTTGTTTCAGTTGCATCACATGAGAAGATTGTCGAAAATGATTACAACCTGTCTGTTTCGACCTATGTAGAAAAGGAAGATACGCGAGAGAAGATTGACATCGTTCAGTTGAACAAAGATATTGCTGAAACTGTGAAAAATATTGACCGTCTGCGTGCTGAGATTGACAAGATTGTGGAGGAGTTGAGTCATGACCAATGATATCATCATCTACACAACAGATGACGGCAATGTATCAATCGAACTTCATCTGGACAATGGGACAGTCTGGCTGACCCAGTTGGAGTTAGCGGAACTTTTTCAGACTTCCAAGCAGAATATCAGCAAGCATATTAAGGCTATTTTTGAGGACGGAGAACTTGATGAAAAAGTGGTTGTCAACTACCAGTTGACAACCACTCAACACGGGGCAATGGCAGGCAAAACCCAGAGCCGAAAAACTGCTTACTACAATCTGGATATGATACTGGCTATCGGCTACCGAGTACGGTCACCTCGTGGGGTACAATTTCGGAACTACGCTTCAACGGTTTTAAAAGAGTACTTGATCAAAGGTTTTGCTATGGACGATGACCGTTTGAAAAATTTGGGCGGCGGGTCTTATTTCAAGGAACTCCTTGACCGCATTCGAGACATTCGTTCAAGCGAAAAAGTGTTTTATCGTCAGATTTTAGACTTGTTTGCGACCTCAAGTGACTATAATGCAAGAAGTAGTGAAGCCCAGCAATTTTTTGCAACGGTGCAGAATAAGTTGCATTACGCCATTCATCACCATACCGCAAGTGAACTGATTTACACTAGAGTAGATAGTGAGAAGGAATTTATGGGCTTGACGACCTTCAAGGGTGACTTGCCAACTTTGTCGGAGGCTACAGTTGCCAAAAATTATCTGACCGAGCAAGAGTTGCAAGGTCTCAATCAGTTGGTATCGGGGTATTTAGATTTTGCCGAGAGGCAGGCCCAACGTCAGATTGTCATGACCATGGCAGACTGGATTCAGCACGTAGATCGGATATTACAGGCAACGGGTGAGGACCTCCTGACCCATGCAGGAACTATATCCCGCGAGCAGATGACGGAAAAAGTCAGTCAAGAGTACCGAAAATATAAAGCCAAGACCCTCAGTCAAGTTGAAAAAGACTACCTAGCCCACATCAAACACCTAGAAAAAACAGCTCAAGAGGGGGAGAAAAAATGACCAAAATAGAAGAAATGATAGCTGACCTCTGCCCTAATGGTGTAGAGTGGAAAGAGTTGGGGGAAGTGTGTGTTGTTAATAAGGGAAAACAATTAAATAAGACTTTCTTAGTTGATGACGGTCAGTACCCTGCTTATAATGGGGGAAAGACCTATTCTGGTAGAACGGATAGTTATAATGTAACGGAGAACACAATAATTATAAGCCAGGGAGGAGCTTCGGCAGGATTTGTTAACTTTGTGACAACGAAGTTTTGGGCAAATGCACATTGCTATTATTTATTGCCAGATATTACACGAGTTAATAATAGATATTTGTACCATTTTTTAAAAATGAAACAATCTTATTTAATGGATTTCCAACATGGTGCAGGTATTCCAGCTTTAAAAAGTGATAAAATCACAAAAATGCTTCTTCCGTTACCTCCCCTAAAAATTCAAGAAAAAATTGTGAAAATACTTGACAAATTCACGGAATATGTTACAGAATTAACCGCAGAATTGGCCGACCGCCAAAAGCAATACTCTTTTTATCGTGATAAACTCCTCTCTTTTGAAGATGAGGTTTATCAAGTTGAGTGGAAGACTTTGGGGGAGGTGGGGCTTCCAACAGAAAATATTTCTTGGAAAAGTCATGGAGAACAATGTTTTTCTTATATTGATCTCTCATCTGTTGATAAGGATAGTAAAAAGATTACGGAAACAACAGAAATTACTAAGTATACTGCACCAAGTCGAGCTCAAAAAATTGTTAAAGAAAATGATATTATTTTTGGGACCACACGACCAACATTGAGGAGATATGCTAAAATCCCTCTCGAATTTGATAATCAAATTTGTAGCACGGGTTTTTATGTATTTAGAGCCTCTGATGAGGTTCTGCCCAATTATATATATCATATTTTGGGCTCTAATGCTTTTAATAACTTTGTTGAAGAAAATCAAAGTGGAGCTAGTTATCCAGCGATTTCAAATAGTTTAGTAGAACAATATAAACTACCAGTGCCAAGTAAGAAAGCTCAATCTCGCATCGTCGAGGTCCTTGACAACTTTGATGCAGTTTGTAACGATCTCAATATCGGACTGCCCAAGGAGATTGAGCTACGCCAAAAACAGTATGAATATTTTAGAGAAAAACTCTTGACATTCACCGCCGAAGGCGTGTATCCTGGACAGTGGACAGTGGACAGTGGACAGTGAGCGGGGAGCGTCCGACCTAATTCGCCTCTTGCAGTGGGTCTTTGGAACTATACGGGTAGAGTTGGGGGCAATCTGCACCTTTACTCGTGGAAATGGCCTTCAGAAGAAAGATTTTACAGAAGAGGGTTACCCCGTTATTCATTACGGTCAGATTTACACTCGCTATGGCTTTTCGACGGATAAGACAATTTCTTTCACCGACCAAAGTGTCTTTGCTAAATTAAAGAAAGCTCAGCCAAGGGATATTGTCATGGCGACAACTTCCGAAAATGTTGAAGATGTTGGCAAGGCAGTTGTTTGGGAAGGGAATGAAGAAGTAGGGATTTCGGGAGATGCTTATATAGCGAAAACTACTCAACACTCAAGATTTTTGAATTACTTCTTTAAGTCCATTCACTTTCAAGGACAAAAAGAGAAAAAAGTCACAGGAACAAAAGTTATTCGTATCAATGCTAAAGATATGGAGAAATTCATTATCAACTTACCCTCTCTCTCAACTCAAAAACGTATCGTTGCTATTCTCGACAAATTCGATGAGTTAACAACTTCGATTTCTCAAGGTTTGCCAAAGGAAATTGAACTGCGTCAGAAGCAATATGAGTATTGGTCGAATAAATTATTTAATTTGATTTCCTAATTACATTTTGTTATAATTATAGATGCCTATAAGAAAGTGCTTATAGTAAAAGAGATTTTATCACGATTTGTGGTATACTATTCTTGTTGAGATACATTCACGCTCGTTCTCAGATTTCATCTGCCGGTGAACAATATGGAAACAAGAATGTTGCAACTGTTTCTCTGAACGTTCAGAGGTTGCAACCTCTTCCAACAAATATCTCGTGGTTCATACATCAAGCATCCACTGCCATAGGAGGAATAATTATGTCACAATACATCTTTGACATTAATATTCAACTAACGTTAACCATAGATTTGAATTTTTTACTCGGTGCTTAAGAAAAGAAGTGTGCAATATGATGTCAGTAACTTAGGAACACCGACCTAAAGACTCATATTGCTCCTTTTGTTTTATAACTATATGCCTAAAACCCGTACATATAATACTAAACAATATAAACATATTGATAGGAAAATCTCTTTTGATAAAGTAAAAAACTATGTCCTGAACCCCTTATGTGTAGCAAGACATAGTTTTTTGCCGTTTATTCATTATGATCTTGTAATAAAAAAATATATAAAACAACTTGCGGATGGAGAAACTAAAGGTATTGTAAAGGAAAAGAAACGTTCTATTTATTATGCTGGACATTTGGATAGTTATATTTATCGTTACTATAGCGATATGTTGAATGAAAAATATGATATCTGGTCGGGAGAAAACAATATCGACGATTTATCCGTCGCTTATAGGATAAATAAGCCATCACAATCAAATATACATTTTGCGGCAAAGGCGATATCAAAAATCGTTGAGTGTGAAGCTAGTCTCATAGTTATTGGGGATTTTGAAAGTTACTTCGATACATTAAATCATTTTTTGCTGAAAAAACGTCTAGCGAGGGTGCTAAAAGTGGATTGCCTTTCTGAAGATTGGTACAATGTTTTTAAGTCAATTACAAAATTTGGTTACTTATCTAAGGAGATATTAGAGCGAGAGACGACTGGGGAGAAGGGAGCCTATTTCCATAATCTTCAAGAGTTTAGAAATTATAGAAAAGTTCATAAAATTCAGTATAATAAAAAATTATTTGGTATCCCTCAAGGTAGTCCCATTAGTGGAGTTTTGGCTAATGTTTATGCAGTCGACTTTGATATAGAGATGAATAGCATAGCAATTCAATACAATGGTTTTTATCAAAGATACTCTGATGATTTTATATTGGTTTTACCGTTGAAAATAGATGATAAATCTACAATTAATGATTTTAAAGACACTATTCTAAAAAGAATAGAAATGTTATCTAGTCTCAATGAAATTAGTATCCAGAAAGAAAAACTAAAGTGTAGACTGTTTTGTCAAAGGGAAGTACAAGATGTTATCCAGTTCAAGGCTAGTCAAATAGATTATTTAGGTTTTACATTTAATGGAATTGATGTCAAAATTAGAGAGAAAAGTATTGGCAAATTTTATCGTGATGCAAAAAAGCTCATACAAAAATCCTATGTGATAAAGCGAAGAAAGTCCCTTAAAAAGCTACCCAATAGACATAAAATATATTCTCTTTATACTGATTTTGGAAAATCAGAACGATATAGAAGTAACTTTATTGATTATGCCAAAAGAGCACAGAGGGTGTTTGATAAAATATCTCCTAATACTAATAATCTGATGATGGAACAACTTAAGAACAGGAAAAAAATCATTGAGAAAGCCTTAAAATATAAAATACATTCTAAGATATAGTACAAAATATAGAAGTTCTATAGAGAGTTTATTGATTTAGAAATGAACATAGAAGGAGAAGATATGTCCGAATTCATTCAAACAGACCCGATTATCGAATCCAACAATTTCATCGTTTTGGACAAGTATGTGAAGTCAGTACAGCCCAATCATTATCAGACAGAAGCTGATTTGGAGAGGGAGCTGATTAGCGATCTACAACAGCAAGGCTATGAGTATCTGAACTACCTGACTACTCCGGAAGTCTTGTTGGGAAATCTTCGGGAACAGATGGAAACGCTCAATCGTGTTAGCTTTACGGATGCGGAGTGGCAACGGTTTTTGGATGAGTATTTGAATAAACCAAGCGAGAGTTTGATTGATCGGACGCGTAAGCTTCATGATGATCACGTCTATGACTTTATTTTTGATGACGGGCATATTCAAAATATTTACCTGTGGGATAAGAAAAACATCAGTCGAAACAAATTGCAGATCATTAACCAGATGAAGCAGACCGGTACGAGTGCCAATCGGTACGATGTGACCCTTTTGGTCAATGGGTTGCCCTTGGTTCAGATTGAGTTGAAAAAACGTGGAGTTGCCATTCGGGAGGCTTTTAACCAGGTTCATCGCTATAGTAAGGAAAGTTTTAACGAAGAAAATTCCCTCTTCAAGTACCTGCAACTCTTTATTATTTCAAATGGGACAGATACCCGCTACTTTGCCAATACGACCAAGCGGAATAAGAATTCCTTTGATTTCACTATGAATTGGGCCTTGAAGAATAATAATCCGATCAAGGATTTGAAGGACTTCACAGCAACTTTCTTAAGCAAGCAGACCTTGTTAAATGTCTTGATTAACTATTCCGTTTTTGATACCAGTGATACCTTGTTAATCATGCGTCCTTATCAGATTGCGGCAACTGAGAGGATTATCTGGAAAATTCGCTCTGCTATTGCTTCAAAAATCAAGAGTGGACCGGAAACAGGTGGCTATATCTGGCATACGACTGGATCTGGAAAGACCTTGACTAGTTTTAAAGCGGCACGCTTGGCGACGGAGATGGCCGAAGTGGACAAGGTCTTTTTCGTGGTGGACCGCAAGGACTTGGATTATCAGACCATGAAGGAGTACCAGCGTTTCTCGCCAGATTCGGTCAATGGCTCCAATAGTACTGCAGGGCTCAAGCGAAATATTGAAAAAGATGACAATAAAATTGTGGTGACCACCATTCAAAAGCTCAATCATTTCATGACAAGTGAGCAGGAGCACGAAATCTATGACAAGCAAGTGGTTTTCATCTTTGATGAGTGTCACCGCTCGCAGTTTGGAGAGGCCCAAAAACGCCTGAAGCAAAAATTCAAGAAATATTGTCAATTTGGCTTTACAGGGACACCGATTAAGGTGGAGAATGCTTTAGGTGCAGAAACCACTCAATCTGTCTTTGGAAAAGAACTCCATTCTTACGTTATCACGGATGCCATACGGGATCAGAAGGTCTTGAAATTCATGGTGGATTACAATGATGTCCGCCCACAATTCAAGGCCTATGAAACAGAGCAGGATTTGGAAAAGTTGAGTGCTGCTGAGACCAAGAAAGCTCTTTTACACCCAACTCGCATCTCAGAAATTTCCAGCTATATCTTGGAGCATTTCAATCAAAAAACACATCGCCAGTCAGGAAAAGGCTTTAATGCTATGTTTGCCGTTTCGAGTGTTGAAGCTGCCAAAGCCTATTACCAGGAATTGCAGGAGCAGCAAGCAGGACGAGAAAAACCACTAAAAATCGCGACGATTTTCTCTTTTGCGGCTAACGAGGCCCAGGCTGCGATTGGGGAAATTGATGATGAGAATTTTACTCCGAATGACTTACCAGACCTCAGCAGTAAGGAATTTTTAAGTCGTTGTGTGCATGATTACAATGACCTGTTTCAGACCAATTATACCATCAACGGCAATGATTTCCAGAATTATTACCGTGACTTAGCCAAGCGAGTGAAGACGGGTGAGGTCGATTTATTGATTGTAGTGGGAATGTTCTTGACAGGTTTTGATGCCCCTACTTTGAATACCTTATTTGTGGATAAAAATCTCCGCTATCATGGTCTGATTCAGGCCTTTTCACGAACTAATCGGATTTATGATGCAACTAAGTCTTTTGGCAATATCGTAACATTTCGAGATTTGGAGAAGGCGACGACAGATGCGATCAAGCTCTTTGGAAAAACGGAAACAGCAGAGGTCTTGTTGGAACGCTCCTATAAAGATTACTTAGATGGTTATGTCGATGCTGGCGAGCAAGAAGCGGGTTACTTGGCTGTTGCACAGGAGCTCCTGGAGCGTTTTCCAGATCCAAGAGAGATTGTCAAAGAAAGTGATAAGAAAGCCTTTGTAGATTTGTTTGGGAAGTTTTTGAAGTTGGATAATATTCTCCAAAACTACGATGACTTTGTGCGATTGCAGGCTGTTCAGATGGTTGATTTTGAAAATCCTGAGGAAGTAGCTGCTTTTCAAGCAAAATACCGGATGGAGATTGAAACGATGGAAGAGCTGGCTCAGCTTCCTATACCGACAGTTCGGGAAATTCAGGACTATCGTTCCGCCTACAATGACATCAGAGATTGGTATACCCGAGAATGCCAAAATCAGCAAGACAGCAAATCAACAGTAGATTGGGATTCGGTGGTTTTTGAGATTGAGTTGTTGAAATCACAAGAGATCAATCTGGATTATATCTTGGAATTGATTTTTGAAACCAATAAAACAGTGTCGGACAAGGACGCTTTGGTAGAAGAAATCATACGGACAATTCGTGCCAGTCTTGGTAATCGAGCCAAGGAAGACTTGATTGTAAAGTTTATTCGTCGAAGTGATTTGGATAGTTTTGTGGATAAGACGGATATTATCGAAAAATTCTTCCTCTTTGCTCGGGAGGAACAGAAAAAAGAAGTTGCCGAGCTTATTCAAAAAGAAGGCTTGAATGAAGAGAGTGCCAAGCGGTATATTCAACTTTCTTTGAGGAGGGAATATGCCAGTGAAAATGGGAATGCTCTCAACGAAACCTTGCCAAAGATGAGCCCCCTCAATCCTCAGTATCATACGAAGAAGCAGACTGTTTTCCAAAAAATCAGTGCCTTGGTTGAAAAATTTAAGGGGATTGGTGGAAGTATCGACTAAGCAAACCGGACATCTGTTCGGTTTTTTGGCTTATCTTTCACAATTTTCTGTCAATTTGTGGTAGAATAGAAAAAATAGATTTTTACGGGGAATATTATGACACTAGTTTATCAATCAACACGTGATGCAAAAAATACTGTATCGGCTAGTCAGGCGATTTTACAGGGCTTGGCGACCGACGGTGGTTTGTTTACACCGATTTCTATTCCAACAGTTGACTTGGATTTTTCTGTTCTCAAAGATGCTTCTTATCAAGAAGTTGCCAAGCTGATTTTGTCGGCTTTCTTAGATGATTTCACGGCAGACGAGCTGGACTACTGTATCAACAATGCCTACGACAGCAAGTTTGACACGTCAGTTATTGCCCCAGTTGTTAAGCTCAACGGTCAGTACAACTTGGAACTCTTCCGTGGCTCAACCATTGCCTTCAAGGACATGGCTCTGTCCATCCTCCCTTACTTGATGACGACGGCGGCTAAAAAGCACGGTTTGGAAAATGAGATTGTCATCTTGACCGCGACTTCAGGCGATACAGGCAAGGCGGCTATGGCTGGTTTTGCGGACGTTCCTGGCACGCAAATCATTGTTTTCTACCCACGCGACGGGGTGTCTAAGGTCCAAGAATTGCAGATGACCACGCAGACAGGGGCTAATACCCACGTGGTGGCCATTGACGGAAACTTTGACGATGCCCAAACCAACGTCAAGCATATGTTCAATGATGAGGCCCTTCGTGCCAAATTGGCGGCTAAGAAACTTCAGTTTTCATCTGCCAACTCCATGAACATCGGCCGCTTGGTGCCACAGATTGTTTACTATGTCTATGCCTATGCTCAACTGGTTAAGACTGGTGAGATTGCGGCGGGAGACAAGGTCAACTTCACCGTTCCGACAGGAAACTTCGGTAACATCTTGGCGGCTTACTACGCTAAGCAGATCGGTCTGCCAGTTGGCAAGCTCATCTGTGCTTCCAACGATAACAATGTCCTAACCGACTTCTTCTCGACGGGCGTTTACGACAAGAACCGTACCTTCCGCGTGACCACCAGTCCGTCCATGGACATCTTGGTGTCTTCTAACTTGGAGCGGTTGATTTTCCACCTCTTTGGCAATGACGCTGCAAAAACAGCTGAGCTGATGGAAGCCTTGAACACAGCTGGTCAGTATGACATTCAAGGAGCTGACGCGGATATCCTCTCTCTCTTTGCTGCCGCCTTTGCGACAGAAGAAGAAACCGCTGCGGAAATCAAGCGTGTCTATGAGGAGTCAGACTACATTGAAGATCCACACACGGCTGTTGCCTCAGCTGTCTATAAACAGTATGTGGAGCAAACAGGTGACCAAACTCCGACAGTGATTGCTTCTACAGCAAGTCCGTACAAGTTCCCAGTGGTTGCGGTTGAAGCTGTGACAGGCCAGTCAGGCTTGACTGACTTCGAAGCCCTTGCCAAATTGCATGAGATTTCAGGTGTAGCCCTACCACCAGCTGTGGACGGCTTGGAAACTGCACCAGTCCGCCACAATACCGTTGTTGCAGCTGCAGATATGCAGGCTGAAGTAGAGCGCTATCTGGGTGTCTAATATCAATTTATTTTATGACAAACTGCTTATTTTGAGCAGTTTGTTTTCTTTTTGTAATTTAAATTAAAATTTACAGACAATTCAAAGAATGATATACTATATGGGAATATGTTTGAGTGAGGTGAACTATGGCACAAGAACAGGGGAAAATCTCCAGAGAAAAGAAAAAAGCCCTCTTGAAGCGGCTCAAAGAACGCATCAAGCCCAAGATGAAGCTGGTCTATTTGGCAGCCTTTCTATCCTGGGTGCAGTTTTTGATGCGGATTATTTCCTTCTATCTGATTGCTAAGGGCTTTGTGACCTACTATGAGGGTGGTCAGGTTGATTTAGTAGGGTTTGTCCTCATCTTGCTGGGGCTCAATGCCTTTGGTTACGGTGTGGCCCTGATTGCCAAGCGTTTGCAGGGATTGGGGTCCCAGTTTGCTCGGGATTCGCTCAAGCAGTCCTTTTTTGAGGCTCTCTTGGCCAAGGATGGTCAGTTTGAGTCAAAAGCGACAGCGGCAGATGTCTTTAACATCGCTTCGCAAGGGATTGACAGCCTGGATACTTACTATTCCTACTACATGGCTTCTTCCTTGCGGACCCAGTTCAACTGTGCAACTGTTCTTTTGCTGGTCTTTCTGATTTTTCCGCTGGGTGCGGTCATTTTCATCCTGGCCTTGCCTCTGATTCCCATTTCCATCATCGCTATGCAGAAGCGGTCCAAGCGAATCATGAATCGCTACTGGGGCTCCTACATGGATGTGGGCAATCTTTTCTTGGACGACCTCAAGGGACTCAACACCCTCTATTCCTACCAGGCGGACGCGGCTTATGAAAAGACCTTCAATGAGCAGGCGGAGGACTTCCGCGATGCGACCATGGAGCTACTCAGTTTCCAGCTGCAAGCGGTGGGCTATATGGATGCGGTCATGTATCTGGGGATTGGTCTGTCTGGTTTTGTGGCGGTCAATAGCCTAGCGGCAGGCAATCTCTCCCTCTTTAGTATGCTCTTCTTTGTCCTCATTGCGACGGAGTTTTTTGCACCCATACGGGAGCAGGGCTACGGTATGCACTTGGTCATGATGAATACCAAGATGGCGGATCGCATTTTTGGTTTCTTGGACAGCATGACAGCGGAGCAGGAAATCGATGCTGCCCATGTGCCTGCTTTTGACAGTCTGAAACTAGAAGATTTGGCCTTTGCCTACGGAGAAAAGCCAGTTTTGAACGATGTTTCTATGACCATGACAGCTGGTAAGGTCTATGCCTTGGCCGGTGAGTCAGGTCAGGGGAAAACGACCTTGGCCCAGCTGCTCTTGCGACGCTTGCAGGCGGATAAGGGGGCGATTTACTTGGGTGAGCAGGAGATTTCAGGTGTCAGTCAGTTGTCGCTGAATGAGCAGGTCCTCTATGTGTCGGGCCAGTCAACCTTGCTCAACCAGTCAATCTATGAGAATTTACGTATGGCTTGTGCCTGGTCCAAGGAGGACATCTTGGCTTGGGCAGATCAGCATGGGGTCTTGCAGTTTGTCAAGAATCTGCCAGACGGTCTAGACACGATTGTGGGCGATGACGGTGCTTTTTTGTCGCCTGGTCAACGCCAGCAGGTTATCTGTGCCCGTGCAGTTTTGGCAAAACGCTCCCTTTATATCTTTGACGAGGTGACGTCCAGCGTCGATCAGGACAATGAAGGCTTGATTTACGATTTGATAAACTTGGTGGCCAAGGATGCCCTTGTCATCATCATTACCCATAAGATGAAGCAGGTGGAGCAGGCAGATGACATCCTCTTCCTGTCTGCTGAAGGAGCTGTGACAGGCAGTCATGCTACGCTTTATCAAACTAGCTCGGCTTATGGTCAGCTGGTCAATCAACAAAGAGAATTGGAGGAAGCAGTTTATGGATAAGAAAGAAATGCCAACAAGTGTGCTGATTCCGAGACTCTTGGGCTCGATGAAACACCTCTTACCACGGATTGCGGTGGCGGTTTGCTTTGCGGTCTTGGGGCAGGTGGTGACCATTGCTATTCCAGTAACGCTGGTCTATCTGGCATTTGATGCCCTTACTGGCAATCCTGCTCCGCTATGGACCTTGGGAATCCTAGTCATTCTAGCTCTTCTGCGTGGGGCCTTCCGCTATGGCGAGCACTACTTCGGTCACTATGTGGCCTTTCATACCCTGGCTGCCTACCGCCGTCTGATTTTTGCAAAATTGCGGGCCTTAGCTCCTGGGAAATTGGACCGGCAGGACAGTGGTAGCCTGCTCAAGATGATTGGGGAGGACATCGAGGCCTTGGAGGTTTTCTTTGCCCATACCATTGCTCCGATTTGTACAGGGATTTTGGTGGCTCTTGGCTTGACGGTCTATTTTGGTCTGTCCAGCTGGGGCTTGGCTCTCTTGGCTCTGGTGACCTACGCCCTTCTAGCGATTGCCATTCCCAATCGGTTTGCCCAGCAGTTACAACCCTTGCTCAAGGAGCAAAATGCCAGTCGCAAGGGCTATGTTTCCTACTTTATTGAAAGTCTGAAGAGTATGAAGGATCTGATGCAATTCCAGCAGACAGATGCTCGTTTTGCCACTCTGACGAACAAAAGTCAAGAGGTCAATGGTCAGGAGCGAAAGGTTGCCCAGACTAACTTTATGCAGTATGCCGTTTCATTCTTAGTGGTAGGTCTGTCTATCATGGGCTTTGCCTGGCTGACCTTCGACTTGGTCGGCAGTCAGAGTTTGGAATTAGCGACAGGAGTAGCCCTCCTGGTGTCCTTTACCAGTTCCTTCGCTCCCTTCTTGGAACTCAGCCGTCTGCCTCTTGGTTTCAAGCGGGCTATGAATGCTGGTCGCAATATCTATGCTCTTTTGGATGAAAAAGAAGCAGAGCGAACAGGTGACGTGGTTGAGGTCAGCGTAAAAGATATTGCTATTGAGCAAGTGGACTTCGACTATGATGACCGAGAAACAGGGCTTTATCGAAATCTGTCTGTCCAGTTTGAACAGGGAGGCATCATTGGTCTGGTCGGTGAGTCTGGTGCAGGAAAATCCACCTTGATGAAATTGATCATGCGGTGGTATGACTGGCAGCAAGGTCAAATCAACCTGTCTGGCTTGGATAGTCGGAAGGTAGACAAGGCTCATTTGCAGGGCTCCTTTGCCTATGTACCTCAGGTACCACAAATCTTCCGCCAGACCATTCGGGAAAATCTCCTCTTGGGGCGGACGGATGTGTCAGACGAAACCATCATGGACTTGGCAGAAAAATGCCACATGAAAGAACGGATTCTGGCAGCACCGGAGGGCTTGGATACGATTGTGGAAGTCAGTGACTTTTCAGCAGGAGAAGGGCAACGCCTGGAACTCATGCGGGCCCTGCTCAAAAACGCAGCCTGCTATATCTTTGATGAGCCGACCAGCAACTTGGATTCGCTCAATGAAGCTCGTTTTATCCAGCTGGTCAAGGCACATTGTCAGGGCATGGTCTTCTTGATTTCCCATAGAAGTTCAACCATGGCTTGTGCAGATACCATTTTCCGCTTGGAAGACGGACAATTAGTAAAGGAAAAATAAATGAAGAAATTACAAGTAAAAGATCTGATGGTAACAGGGGCTTTTGCTGCCCTCTACTTTGTTTGTGTTGGTCTAGGAACCTTGTTGAGCTTGGTTTTTGATCGTTCGGGTAATATGATGTATGCACCTGCTGGAGCAGCCCTTTTGGCAGGACCTGTTTATATGTTATTGGTAGCCAAGGTTGGTAAATTTGGTTCAATTAGTCTAATTGGAGCAGTAATGGCCTGTTTCTTTTTCCTATCAGGCTATATGACGGCGGCCTTTCTCCCTAGCTTGACCTTTGGTTTTTTGGCAGAAATGGTAGCGAAGTCAGGTCACTATAAACAAAAATGGACCAATCTTCATAGCTATATCATTTTCTCTTTTGGAAACCTGGGACCTATTATTCTTATGTGGTTCATGCGTGATGCCTATGAGGCCAATCTTTTGGCACGTGGAAAATCAGCAGAATACATCGCTCGTGTCATGCTTGATTTCACTCCAGGGAATGTCCTCTGGTTGTCAACGACTATTATCTTAACAGCTCTTATTAGTGGTCTGTTTGGTCAATATATGCTTCAGCGCTATTTTAAACAATCAGGTTATCTTTCATGAAATTAGATGCTCGTACAAAAATTATTCTCGTCATCTTCACTAGTTTTACCTATGGGATGCGTCTTACAATACTAGAAAATGCAGTGCTGGTCTTAGGCCTTAGCCTGCTTTTCTGGTTTTCTGGAAAGCGGAAAATGGCTATAATGGGTCCGATAGCCTATTCTATTTTTTGTCTGTTATCCTATATTACATTTTTTCCAGCATGGCTGACGCATTTGTTGCTTGTATTGACCTATACCTGGCCTCCGCTTTTGGCAGGACATCTATTACTGATGACGACAAGTGGTTACGAACTCATTCATGGCTTACGGAAATGGCACCTGCCAGAGGTATTTCTTTTGACGTTGGGAGTAATGTTTCGTTTCCTGCCTGCCATTAAACAGGATGCTCGTACGATTTGTGCCTCTTTGAAGGTTAGAGGAATTTTTTTACGGAAGAGAGATGTGGTTTGTAAGCCACTCCAGTACATGGAGTTTTTCTTGGTTCCCATGATGATGTCTCTCTTGCGAACAGCTCAGGAATTGACAGTAGCCAGTCTGACAAAAGGTTTGGCTGTATCTACAAAATCACCTGCATATATTCGGTCGTCTTGGACCGTGCTAGATTGGAGTCTTTGCTTATGTTGTCTCGGTTTTCTGATTCTCGTCCGGCTGTGACGGTAAAAAATGTAGCATTAACTTATTCAGGGGCAGATAAACCAGCCTTGCAGATAGAGGATTTGACGATTCCAGAAGGCCAGTGTGTTGTTTTATGTGGGCAGAGTGGCTCTGGGAAGTCTAGTTTTCTCAAGGTACTGAATGGTTTGACGCCAGAATATTATCCTGCTCAGCTTTCGGGACAAATTTTCTTAGGGGACTTGGATTTACAAAAATCTAGTCTGGAAGAAACATCTCGGCACATTGCTTCCGTCTTTCAGCATCCGTCTACTCAATTTTTTCATAGTCAGGTCTTGCAGGAATTGGTTTTCCCTTGTGAAAATCAGGGTTTGGCAAGAGAAGAAATCGAGAATCGCCTGGCTTGGGTTATGGAATTATTTGGTTTGGCTTCTCTTAGCCAGCGAACGATTTCCAGTCTATCAGGTGGTCAGCAACAACGCCTAGCCTTGGCCGTTGCAGCCATGCAAGGGACAGATGTCTTGGTTTTAGATGAGCCGACTGTCAACCTAGATCAGGAAGGGATTGCGATTGTACAGGACATCTTGAAAACTTTAAAAAGCCAAGGAAAGACCATTATTATTGCCGAGCATAGACTGTCTTATCTCAGTCAGTTGGCAGATCGCTATTTATATTTTCAAGATGGGCAAGTGGTGACGGACTATCTAGCAGATGAGTTTTTAAGTCGGACAGAAGAATGCCGTCAGGATATGGGACTGCGTTGTTATGACTCGGAGCCTTATGGGCGGGCAATAGCGGAGCTGGCGGACCAGTTTGTTAATGATAAAGAGGGTTTACTTGTTGAAAATTTATCGGTAAGTCAGAAAGAGAATACTCTCTACGAGATTGAAAAACTCTGCTTGGCACCAGGACAGGTGGTGGGTTTGGTTGGATCGAATGGTTCTGGAAAAACAAGCCTTGCTCGTTATCTGGTCGGTTTAGCGGAAGATAAGAAGAGTAGGATTTCTTGGCAAGGTCAAACCTTGTCTGGTCGCCAGAGATTGGAAAAAACAGCCTTTGTTATGCAGGATGTTCGACTCCAACTATTTGCGGAAAGTGTTAGGCGAGAACTTACTCTTGGAAGGAAAAATAGAGCTGTCGATGAACATTTGGTAGCTCGTTTTGGTCTATCGGAGTTGTTGGAGAGGCATCCGGTTAGTTTATCGGGTGGTGAACAACAGCGCGTGATGATAGTGGCCAGCTTACTGGCAGATAAGGAAATTTTCATTTTTGATGAACCGACGAGCGGTTTGGATTTGAGACGAATGCAACAAGTTGCTTCCGCTTTAGTAGACTTAAAAATGAAGGATAAGTTGGTTTTGTTAATTTCTCACGATGAAGAGCTATTGAATCTTGTTTGTGATAAAATAGTAGATATTAAACAGTTGAAATAGAGATTATGAACAAACAAACCTATAAAGAAATTTTAACCATTGCCTTTCCAGCCATGGGGGAAAATCTTCTCCAGATGTTAATGGGAGTAGTAGACTCTTATCTAGTAGCCAGTATTGGCATCGTAGCTTTGTCTGGAGTTTCCCTTGCTAATAATATTTTAGCCGTCTATCAGGCGGTTTTTATTGCCCTAGCAGCAGCGGTGTCTTCTCGTTTGGCTCAGACTTTGGGTGAAGAGGACTCAGAAGGCATTGGAGGAACTGCTAGTGAAAGTGTCAAGTTTACAGTTTTTATCGGTCTCCTTTTAGGGATTTTTTCAGTTCTAGCAGGTCCAATAGTACTTACTAGCTTGGGAGCAGAGTCAGAAGTGGTACGGGCTGGAGGTCTTTATTTGATATTGGTTGGTGGGGGAGCGCTTTTTTTGGGACTTATGACAAGTTTGAGTGCAATCTTACGAACCTTGGGGGAACCACGTTTTCCTATGTATATCAGCCTGTTTTCTAACATTTTAAATGCACTATTTTCAGCATTTGCAGTCTTTGTGCTTCATGCAGGTGTAGCTGGGGTTGCGATTGGAACGGTATTATCGCGATTGATTGGTTGTAGCCTGCTTTGGTCTCGCTTACCAATTTCTTTAAAACCATGGACCTGGTCCTTTGATAAAGAACTGCTTAGACTTGCCCTGCCAGCAACTGGTGAACGGTTGATGATGCGGGTGGGAGATGTGGTAGTCGTAGCTTTGATTACCAGCTTAGGAACAGCGACGGTAGCTGGAAATGCGATTGGAGAAACCCTGACGCAGTTTAATTATATGCCGGCTTTAGGGATTGCTACCGCGACAATCATCCTTACAGCGAAACACAGACAGGATAAGGCTATGGTCCGACATATTTTTCGAACAAGCTTTGGCCTTTCTTTGCTGTTTATGTTTTTGGTGGCTGGTGTGACTTATTTTGCGGGACCTTTCCTGATCGGTCTTTATACTAAGGATATTCAAGCAGCACAAGCTAGTCAAACAGTATTATTTTATGCCATGTTGGGAGTTCCCTTTACAGCTGGCACTCTTATTTTGACAGCTCTGTGGCAAGGTTTAGGAAATGCTAGATTACCCTTTTATACCACAACTATCGGTATGTGGCTAGTGCGGATTGGCATAGCTTATTTACTTGTAACATTTTTTAAAATCGGTTTGTCAGCCATTTGGCTTGCAACGATTTTAGATAATGCCTTCCGAGCAGGGGTGCTATTTTTTCAGTATAGGTATTCAAAACAAGAATCAATTTAAGATAAGGCTAAGAAAACTTTCAGTTTTGTTTAAGTTCAAAGATTTATACTATATTCAAGCTAGAAATAGCGAATTTCTTTTTCATATAATCTCCTAGAGAACAGTCGGCTGCGGTCGGCTGTTTTCGTGTTTCGGCACATTTTGGAAGTTTGCTTAGTTATATTCGTCCATCTTTTCACCTAAAGGTGTCCCTATCTCTAAGTCGCACGCGACAAAGAGCTAGGTATCATATAATCTCCTAGAGAACAGTCGGCCGCGGCCGGCTGTTTTCGTGTGTTCTATTCTTATGTAAAAATGGTATAATAGTAGTGATTGTATAAGGAGAAAAGTATGTCGGTAGTAGGAAAAGCAAATGGGAAAATCATTTTGATGGGAGAGCATGCGGTGGTCTATGGCCAGCCTGCTATTGCTATGCCTTTTTCTGCTGTTGAAATTATTGCTCAGGTAACTGCTCAAGGGGAAGCGCTGACTGTTGCTTGTGACTTCTATAAAGGCTTAGTTCACAAGATGCCAAAAATCTGGGAAAGCCTCAAGCATGCCATTCGTTTCTCGCTCTATCGCATCGGAGCACCGACAGACCCAGCTATTCATATCGAGATTAGTTCGACTATTCCCGCCGAGCGAGGCATGGGCTCCAGTGCAGCCGTGGCAGTTGCAGTGGCACGCGCCCTCTTTGCCTACTATGAAAAAGAACTGACCGACAGCGAACTCTGGGACATCGTCCAATCTTCGGAAAAAATTGCTCACGGGAATCCATCAGGCATAGATGCGGCGACCACCAGCGGCAAGTCCCCCGTCTTCTTTATCAAGCACCAGCCCATCGAACCCTTGGAGCTGAAACTCCGTGCCCACTTGGTAGTGGCTGATACAGGCGTGACGGGAAACACCTTAGAAGCCATTTCAGACGTGGCGGATTTGCTGGAGAAAAAGCCAGAGGCTATCAAGCTAGTAGAAGAACTGGGCAACTTGACCCGACAGGCCAAGGAAGATTTAGCCACAGACCAGGCAGAGCTTCTAGGAAGCAGAATGAACCAAGCTCATGCCCTCCTGCAAAAATTAGGCGTGTCTGATCCTAGCCTGGATAAGCTAGTCAGCCTTGCCCAAGAAAATGGAGCCCTCGGAGCCAAATTAACTGGTGGCGGCCGAGGTGGCTGCATGATTACCCTGGCCAGAACAGTCCAGGAAGCCCAAAATCTTGCACACATCCTTGACCAAGCAGGTGCCCGCCAAACCTGGATACAGTACTTAGGAGAAACCAATGACTAAACAAACAGGCATAGCTCGTGCCCATACCAATATTGCCTTGATTAAATACTGGGGAAAACGAGATAAGGAATTATTCCTACCCATGAATTCCAGTCTATCCCTGACCCTTGACGCATTTTATACTGATACCAAGGTCGTTTTTGACCCGGAATTAACTGCGGATGAGTTCTATCTCAACGGAATCTTACAAAAAGAAAAAGAAATTTTAAAAATTTCTCAATTTTTGGATTTGTTTTGCGAATATATAGGTGAAAGGGCATTTGCCCGAGTGGAAAGTCTAAATTTTGTTCCGACTGCGGCTGGTTTGGCCAGCTCAGCATCAGCCTTCGCAGCACTTGCACTTGCAACCGCAACTGCCTTGGATTTGGATTTGTCATCAGCCACCCTATCCACCCTTGCACGCAGGGGTTCTGGCTCTAGTACCCGCAGCCTATTCGGCGGCTTTGTCGAATGGGATATGGGAACGGGTTCGGAAGATTCTATGGCTCATCCCATTGACGATGCCGATTGGGATATTGCCATGGTCGTCTTAGCCGTCAATACTGGACCGAAAAAGATTGCTAGTCGAGAGGGAATGGACCACACGGTTGCCACCTCACCATTTTACACAGCCTGGGTAGAAACTGCCAAACAAGACTTGGTGGACATCAAGGCAGCTATTGCCAACCGTGATTTTGAAAAACTTGGTCAAATCACAGAGCACAATGGTATGAAAATGCATGCAACAACTCTTTCTGCCAATCCGCCTTTTACCTACTGGTCAGCTGATAGCCTAGTGGCCCAAGAGGCAGTCCGTCAGGTTCGTGAGGCAAGTGGCTTATCAGCCTACATGACCATGGATGCCGGACCGAATGTCAAGGTCCTCTGCCGAGCAAGTCAAATGGATGAGCTAGTAGCTGAATTGGCCAAAGTCTTCCCAAGAGAGAAAATCATCACCAGCAAGCCTGGTCCTGCTGCCTACGTCCTCGGTGAAGACGGGTGGCAGGCCTCACAAGCAACGTTTGAAAAGGGCTTGTAGCATGAGAGTACAAGTAAAGATACCTGGAAAACTCTTTCTAGCAGGGGAATACGCAGTCGTTGAGGCAGGCTATCCCGCAGTGATTGCGGCCCTTGACCAATACCTGACTGTCACCATTGAACCAAGTGACCACGGTCTTCTTCATTCCAGCCAGCAAGCAGACCTCTATCTGACCTGGGAACGTCAGGAAGGTGTCGTTCATGTCCAAGGGGACCATCCTTATGCTCTGATTGAGACAGCCATGCAGGTGACAGAAGCCTATCTGACAGCCAAAGGTCAGTCCTGTCAAGCAACCTACAGCCTAGCGGTCCAATCTGATCTGGATGACCAGACTTCAGGTGCCAAGTATGGCTTGGGGTCGTCAGGGGCAGTGACGGTTGCGACGGTCAAGGCCCTGCTAACCTACTACGGTCACCGACCAGATGCCCTCCTGACCTACAAGCTGGCAGCTTTGGCCCAGACCAAGCTAGGTATGACGGGGTCCTTCGGTGACTTGGCGGCTTCCAGTTTTGGTGGCTTGATTGCCTATCATTCTCTGGACCGTTCTTGGCTTTTAGGGAAAATGGCAGAGCTGTCCCTGCTTGATTTGGTGGAAAGTGATTGGCAAGGTTTGTCCATCAGCCCTATCCAGCTACCAGAAGGCCTAGACCTCTTGGTTGGCTGGACAGGGTCGGCGGCTTCGACAGATCGATTGGTTTCCCAGATGGAAAGCCAAAAAAGTCAGGCAGAAAAAGAGCACATTCATAGCCAATTTTTAGCCGACTCCAAGACCTGTGTAGAGCAGTTGATAGTAGCTTGTCAGACAAATGACTCAGCGTCAGTAAGACAGGCCATTGCTCAGAACCGCAAGCTCTTACGAGACTTTGCGAGAGGAATGGGCTTGGTCATTGAAACGCCTCGACTGAGCCAACTCTGTGACCTGGCCCAGACTTATGGAGCGGTGGCCAAATCATCTGGTGCAGGCGGTGGTGACTGCGGCATTTGCTTGGTAGACAGTAAGGAACAAAAAGTAGCGATTGAGAAGGCTTGGCAGCAAGCCGGCATTCTTCCACTCCAACTAAAGATCACAAGTAGAGAATAAGGAGAACCCTATGTTTTATCTAGGAGAATTTGGTTTAGACCGCAAGGATCAACACGTTGGCTTGGCCAACCAGCAATATAGTGCCACACCGGCCAAGGACTTTACGGAGACCTTGTTTGTCCATCATTCCCTACCTCAGACCAAGGTGGATGAAGTGGATATTTCGACCAGTGTAGCTGGTTTGGACTTTGCCTTTCCTTTCTTCATCAATGCCATGACCGGTGGAAGCAAGAAGACGCGGGAAATCAATCGTCTCTTGGGAATTATGGGGCATTTTGGGAAGATTGCTCTGGCTTCAGGTTCGGTTAGTGCGGCAATCAAGGATCCGTCTGTTGCGGAAACCTTCTCCGTTATGCGTCGGGAAAATCCTTATGGCATTATTTTTGCCAATCTAGGTGCCCACCACAGTGTTGAGAATGCCAAGCGGGCGGTGGATTTGTTGGAGGCCAATGCCATCCAAATCCATGTCAATGCACCCCAGGAGATTGTTATGCCTGAGGGAGACCGTGATTTTACCATGTGGTTGAAGAATATCGAAACCTTGTTGCGGGAGATGGAAGTACCGGTCATCGTCAAGGAAGTTGGTTTTGGGATGAGCCGTGAAACAGTGGCACAACTGGCTTCTGTCGGTGTCAAGACCATTGATGTGTCAGGTACAGGGGGGACAGATTTCGCCAAGATTGAAAATGCCCGCCGGACCTTTAATGATTATGCTTATCTAGAAGGTTGGGGGCAGTCAACTGTGACATCCTTGGTGGAAGCTATGTCTGTTCCTGAAGAAGTTCGCCCAAGCCTGATTGCATCTGGTGGTATTAAGACGCCACTAGATATTGTCAAATCATTGGCCCTCGGTGCAGACCTTGTTGGTATGTCCAACCATTTCCTCCAGTATGTCAAGGATGGTAAGGGGCATCGTTTTGATGACGGCTTGCAGGCTATTAAAACCTTCCAATGGCAGATGGCTGAAATCATGACCATGCTGGGTGCTAAGAATATTGCGGAACTCCGTCAGAAAGATTTGGTCTTGGCTCCAAATGTACAAAATTGGTGCGAAGCGCGTGGGATTGACTGGAAAGCCTATGCCCGTCGGTCACAATTGGTAAAATAAATACGTACGTTAGAGGTAGAAACTAGACGATTTCTACCTTTTTCTGCATATTTATGATAAAATAAATGAAAATTTAGAAGAGGTGTTCAGATGAAAGCTATTGTTACAGTTGTCGGTAAGGACAAGTCAGGAATCGTTGCGGGTGTTGCTACTAAGATTGCGGAAATGGGCTTGAATATTGATGATATTTCTCAGACAGTTTTGGATGAGTATTTTACCATGATGGCGGTGGTGTCATCAGATGAGAAGCAAGATTTCACGCAACTTCGTTCAGAATTGGATGCCTTTGGTCAATCCTTGAACGTGAAAATCAACATTCAAAGTGCGGCGATTTTTGATGCTATGCACAACTTGTAAGGAGAGCAATCATGGACATTAGACAGGTTAGAGAAACCATTGAGATGATTGAGGAGCAGCACTTCGACATTCGGACCATTACCATGGGGATTTCCCTCTTGGACTGTATCGACTCGGACATTGATAAGGCTGCGGAGAAAGTTTATACTAAAATCGTGACCAAGGCTAAGAACTTGGTAGCGGTCGGTGATGAGATTGCGGCAGAGCTGGGAATTCCTATTGTCAACAAACGGGTATCGGTGACGCCTATTGCTTTGATTGGTGCGGCGACGGATGCGACGGATTATCTTCCCTTGGCTCATGCCTTGGACAAGGCGGCTCATGAGATCGGTATCGATTTTATCGGAGGTTTTTCAGCTCTGGTTCAAAAGGGCTACCAAAAAGGAGATGAAATCCTCATCAACTCTATACCGCAGGCATTGGCCCAAACGACAAAAGTCTGCTCGTCAGTCAACATCGGCTCGACCAAGACAGGCATCAACATGACTGCTGTGCGGGACATGGGGCGGATCATCAAGGAGACGGCGGAGGCTTCTGATATGGGAGCGGCCAAGCTGGTGGTCTTTGCCAATGCGGTTGAGGACAATCCTTTCATGGCGGGTGCCTTCCATGGTGTCGGCGAGGCGGATGTGGTCATCAACGTCGGCGTGTCTGGTCCTGGTGTGGTCAAGCGTGCCCTTGAAAAAGTGCGTGGGGAGAGCTTTGATGTGGTGGCAGAGACCGTCAAAAAGACGGCCTTCAAGATTACACGTATCGGTCAGTTGGTCGGCAATATGGCCAGCGAACGCCTGGGTGTTAAGTTCGGTATCGTGGACCTGTCCCTTGCTCCGACGCCAGCTGTTGGAGACTCAGTGGCACGGGTTTTGGAGGAAATGGGGTTAGAAACCGTAGGTACGCACGGAACGACTGCTGCCCTGGCTTTGCTCAATGACGCAGTCAAAAAGGGTGGGGTCATGGCCTGCAACCAAGTCGGTGGCTTGTCAGGTGCCTTTATCCCTGTGTCTGAGGATGAGGGCATGATTGCGGCGGTGCAAAATGGCTCGCTTAACCTTGAAAAATTGGAAGCTATGACGGCTATCTGTTCAGTTGGTTTGGACATGATTGCCATTCCAGAAACAACGCCTGCTGAAACTATCGCGGCTATGATTGCGGATGAGGCAGCGATTGGAGTTATCAACCAGAAAACCACTGCGGTCCGTATTATTCCGCTTGGAAAAGAAGGGGACATGATTGAATTTGGTGGCCTTCTGGGAACGGCTCCTGTTATGAAGGTCAATCAGGCTTCGTCTGCGGACTTTATCAACCGTGGCGGACAAATTCCAGCACCGATTCATAGTTTTAAGAACTAAAAACGTAAACCGATTGCGACAAGCAGTCGGTTTTTTGCTATACTTATACTCAATGAAAATCAAAAGCAGACTAGGCGACGCAGATGCAGATAGAACTGAAGTTCATCAAATCAAGTCAACAACGTTTGCTTTTGATTTTCGAAGAATATTAATAGTAAGAAAAGACAAGGAGAACACTATGGCAGACGTAAGATTATATATTTCTCGACATGGGAAAACCATGTTTAATACCATCGGGCGCGTGCAGGGCTGGTGTGATACACCGCTGACTAAGGCTGGTGAGGAAGGGATTCGTGAATTGGGCTTGGGGCTCAAGGATGCGGGCCTTGATTTTAAACTAGCCGTATCTAGTGACCTGGGACGGACCGTTCAGACCATGACCATCGCCCAGCGTGAATTGGGAATTTTAGGAAAAATCCCTTATTACCAAGACAAGCGTATCCGTGAATGGTGCTTTGGTAGTTTCGAAGGTATGTATGATGCCGAGCTTTTCCAAGGTGTTCTGCCTCGTTTGAAAGGGACAGTTGATGCGACAGGCATGTCCTTTGCGGAAATCGCAGCAGGTATCCAAGAGGCAGACACCGCTGGCTGGGCGGAATCATGGGAAGTTTTGAGCAATCGTATCTTGACAGGCTTTGAGGCTATCGCCCAAGACTTGGAAAAGCAGGGGGGCGGCAATGCCCTTGTGGTCAGTCATGGTATGACCATTGCAACCCTAGCCCATCTGTTGGAGCCAGAGCGTGGAGCCAATGTCTTCCTCGATAACGGCTCAATCACCGTCCTCAAATACGAAAATGGCAAGCTTTTAATTGAAACAGTTGGCGACCTATCCTACCGCAAACGTGGAGCAGAATTGATTGCCCAAGGGGAATAAGATATAAAATCAGGGAGTTTTCTCTGATTTTTTGTTGACTTATATATCGAGGTGCGATGTAATTTATACATCGAAGTTCGATGTATCGTAGTGCGAAAGGTATTTTATGAACAATAAGTTAAAACGCGTCTATGTTCCCATGACAGAAATAGCCTTCTATATTCTTTTTCATTTACAGGAGGAACGACATGGTTACGATATTACCCAGAAGACCAAGGAAGTCACGGCAGGTCAGGTCGTGATTAGCCCTGGGACCATGTATGGCACCCTATCGAAAATGGAGAAAGACGGCTTGATTGTCTTTGTTAGAGAAGAAGACAAGCGAAAGTTTTACCAAATAACAGCAACAGGTCGAGAAATTCTGGATATAGAATTGGCTCGAATTGAACGCCTCTATCGAAATAGTAAGGGGGAAAGCTATGGAAACTAAGACAGAGTGTAAAGTATTTTTCATCACAGATTTCAATCAGCAGGCACAGTATCTGACTGAAATGCATCGGAAAGGGTGGAAACTAACTAAAATTA
Source organism: Streptococcus sp. 2018037 (assembly GCF_019754195.1). Classification (NCBI taxonomy): domain Bacteria; kingdom Bacillati; phylum Bacillota; class Bacilli; order Lactobacillales; family Streptococcaceae; genus Streptococcus; species Streptococcus sp. 2018037. The sequence goes on along the minus strand of NZ_JAIJZQ010000007.1, from coordinate 6,622 downwards.
GTTGGAGTTTCTTTTATCATTTTGAACAATGTGAGCCAGAAGATGTTGTGTATCAAGTTGATTTTAAGGAATCTAAGAACAAGGATAAGGGAGCCTATCTGCGTATGTATGAGGATTATGGCTGGGAATTGGTGGCGGCTTGCCAAAACTTTGTAATCTTCAAGAAAGCAGCTGTAAAAGGTGAACTTGAATTATATGGCGATAGGGAAAGTAAGGTGGAGTTTGTTAAAACAATCTTTCAAAGGAGATATTTCGTTTCTTTGGGACTATATTTTGTTCTGTTAGGGATGAATATAGAAACTCATCCAGGTTTTGTCTTGGGCATCTCTATTATTTATATTCCTCTTTTGTTGTTAGTTGGTTTTCGATTTTATCATATGATAAAGAGCAACTAGGTCCTCAGACCGATTTTTAGCACTCTAGGTAAAAGAGTGCTAATTTTTTGGTTTTTTCTCTTGACAATCCATTTTTTCGGCGTATAATGGGAGTATAAGTTGTTAGCACTCTATATACGCGAGTGCTAACGCTCTTCAAAAATCAACACTATCCGTTGTCAGCTTGCCTTTGTGAACCTCAGTTCTACATTCGGCTTCGCTTCCTAGGCTACTGTCGATTTTCATTGAGCGTAACTAAAACAGTGTTCATGAAAGGAGCGGAGATGATTACCCAACGTCAAAATGATATTTTGAATCTGATTGTTGAATTGTTTACGCGCCATCATGAGCCGGTTGGTTCTAAGGCCTTGCAGGAGATGATTGCATCTAGTTCGGCTACCATTCGCAATGATATGGCTAAGCTAGAGCAGTTGGGCTTGCTAGAAAAGGCTCACACGTCAAGCGGTCGGATGCCCAGTCGGGCTGGTTTTCAATACTTTGTCAACCACTCGCTCAACTTGGAACACATCAATGAAGAAGATGTTTATCAGGTGGTCAAGGCTTTCGACTTTGAAGCCTTCAAGCTGGAAGACATCTTGGAGCGGGCCAGTACAGTCCTAGCTGATTTGACAGGCTACACTTCGGTTATCTTAGATGTGGAGCCGACCAGTCAGCAGTTGACTTCCTTTGACATCGTGCAGCTCAGTAGCCACGATGCCTTGGCAGTCTTGACCTTGGACCAGTCCAAACCTGTCACTGTCCAGTTTGCCATTCCAAAGAACTTTTTGACCAGGGACTTGGAAGTGCTCAAACGCCTGGTGGATGAACGCTTCGTTGACCAGACGGTCTTGGCAATCCACTACAAGCTGCGGACGGAGATTCCCCAGGTGGTGCAACGTTACTTTACCACGACGGACAATGTCTTGGATCTCATGGACTACATCTTTTCCAACCTCTTCCAAGAATCAGTCTTTATCAGTGGAAAGGTCGCTTCGCTGACCTATGGCAATCTCGCCACCTATCAGCTCTTGGATAGCCCACAGCTATTAGCCCCAGAGTTGCGGCAAGGCTTGGCGCCAAACCAGCAGACCAGCATTTCTGTGGCGGAACATAGGGATCCTGCCCTAGCGGATGTGACAGTCATTCATCATCGCTTTCCAATCCCCTATCGGGGCATGGCCCAGATGAGTTTGCTTGGTCCTGTTGACATGGACTACCGTAGGCAGATGAGCTTAATCAACATCATCAGCCGCGTCCTATTTATGAAATTAACCGATTACTACCGTTATCTAAGTAGTAATCATTATGAGGTCAATTAAGATGTGAGGGCGTGAAGGAAACGATTGAAAAATAGGAGATTGACGTGGTGTCATCAGATACAAGGAAATCTATCTTTTTTCTGAGTTTCTAGCCCGAACTCAATTTATTATTTGTCAAAGTAATAATAGAAAATGAAGAGGTGAACAACTTGTCAGAAGAAATCAAAAACGAAGAAATCGTAGAAGAGGTTGAAACAACAGAAGAAGTTGTCGAAGCTCCTGAAAAATCAGAATTGGACTTGGCAAACGAGCGTGCAGAGGAATTTGAAAACAAGTACCTCCGTGCCCACGCTGAAATGCAAAATATTCAACGCCGTGCCAACGAGGAACGCCAAACCATTCAGCGTTACCGTTCGCAAGACTTGGCTAAGAAAATCTTGCCGAGCTTGGATAACTTGGAACGCGCCCTTCAAGTTGAAGGTTTGACAGAAGATGTCAAAAAAGGCCTGGAAATGGTACAGGAAAGCTTGATTCAAGCCCTCAAAGAAGAAGGGGTGGAAGAAGTCACAACCGATGTCTTTGACCCAAATCTTCACATGGCCATTCAAACCGTTCCAGCCACAGACGACTGCCCAGCAGAACACATCGCACAAGTCTTCCAAAAAGGCTACAAGTTGCATGAACGTCTGTTGAGGCCGGCTATGGTAGTCGTATCTGAATAGTCGCTCTGCTATTTTCCCCCTAAAAAAGATTCTTGACCGAGATGTCGTTAAACTAGGCTAAATTGAACATAAAAAGTAAATAAAAAAGAGGTAACACACATGTCTAAAATTATCGGTATTGACTTAGGTACAACAAACTCAGCAGTTGCAGTTCTTGAAGGAACTGAATCAAAAATCATCGCAAACCCAGAAGGAAACCGCACAACTCCGTCTGTTGTGTCTTTCAAAAATGGTGAAATCATCGTTGGTGACGCGGCAAAACGCCAAGCAGTAACCAACCCAGATACCATCATCTCTATCAAATCAAAAATGGGAACCTCTGAAAAAGTTTCAGCAAACGGCAAAGAATACACACCACAAGAAATCTCAGCAATGATCCTCCAATACTTGAAAGGCTACGCTGAAGAATACCTTGGTGAAAAAGTAACTAAAGCCGTTATCACAGTTCCAGCTTACTTCAACGATGCCCAACGCCAAGCAACAAAAGACGCTGGTAAAATCGCAGGTCTTGAAGTAGAACGTATCGTCAACGAGCCAACTGCAGCAGCCCTTGCTTATGGTTTGGACAAGACTGACAAAGACGAGAAAATCTTGGTATTCGACCTTGGTGGTGGTACTTTCGACGTATCTATCCTTGAGCTCGGTGACGGTGTCTTTGACGTACTTGCCACAGCAGGTGACAACAAGCTTGGTGGTGACGACTTTGACCAAAAGATTATCGACCACATGGTAGCAGAATTCAAGAAAGAAAACGGCATCGACTTGTCAGCTGACAAAATGGCCCTTCAACGTTTGAAAGATGCGGCTGAAAAAGCTAAGAAAGACCTTTCAGGTGTCACTTCAACTCAAATCAGCTTGCCGTTTATCACTGCAGGTGCAGCAGGTCCGCTTCACTTGGAAATGACTTTGACACGTGCGAAATTCGACGAATTGACTTACGACCTTGTAGAACGTACAAAAGTACCTGTTCGTCAAGCTCTTTCAGATGCAGGCCTTAGCTTGTCAGAAATTGACGAAGTCATCCTTGTCGGTGGTTCAACTCGTATCCCAGCCGTTGTAGAAGCTGTAAAAGCTGAAACTGGTAAAGAGCCAAATAAATCTGTGAACCCTGACGAAGTGGTGGCTATGGGTGCGGCAATCCAAGGTGGTGTCATCACTGGTGATGTCAAAGACGTTGTCCTCCTTGACGTAACTCCATTGTCACTCGGTATCGAAACAATGGGTGGCGTATTTACAAAACTCATCGACCGCAACACAACTATCCCAACTTCTAAATCACAGGTATTCTCAACTGCTGCAGACAACCAGCCAGCTGTTGACATCCACGTCCTTCAAGGTGAGCGTCCAATGGCAGCAGATAACAAGACTCTTGGTCGTTTCCAATTGACTGACATCCCTGCAGCACCTCGTGGTATCCCACAAATCGAAGTAACATTCGACATCGACAAGAACGGTATCGTTTCTGTAAAAGCCAAAGACCTTGGTACACAAAAAGAGCAAACAATCGTTATCCAGTCTAACTCAGGTTTGACAGATGAAGAAATCGACCGCATGATGAAAGATGCAGAAGCAAACGCGGAAGCAGATAAGAAACGTAAGGAAGAAGTGGACCTTCGTAACGATGTGGACCAAGCAATCTTTGCGACTGAGAAAACGCTTAAAGAAACCGAAGGTAAAGGCTTCGACGCAGAACGTGATCAAGCCCAAGCAGCTCTTGACGAGTTGAAAGCAGCTCAAGAAGCTAACAACTTGGACGACATGAAGGCTAAACTTGAAAACCTCAACGAAAAAGCCCAAGCCCTTGCAGTGAAACTCTACGAGCAAGCCGCAGCAGCACAACAAGCAGCCACAGGCCAAGAAGGTGCCCAAACAGCTAATAACGCAGGCGATGATGTCGTAGACGGAGAGTTTACTGAAAAGTAACACACCAAAACTGATGGCTACTAAAAGTAGCTCATCAGTTAACGGTTACCGCTATTGCGGCTAACCTAGGTGTCTTACTAGCTCGAAAACAAAGTATTATCGACTTTGTTTTCTCACGTCGTAAATGGTTCAGGAGACCTTTTTATCCCGAGCCACGAAATTCTTCACTAGGTTTTGTTAACTCTCCTCGATGAACTCTAGTTCAATCTTCGTCCAGTTGCCTAGCCTAGTCTTGAATTTCTTTGAGTATCTAGGGTTTGGAAAATCATTTTTTCCGAAGTTCTTAGCTCGAACTCAATTCTCATCTTCTCGAGAATAGAAATCATTCGTTAATAAAATTTCCAATCACAGAGGTTGCACCCCAGCCTCTGTTTTTGGGTAAATACCCTTCTAACTTTTACAGAAAGGAATGTGTTCGTAACTGAACATGGGCGTTAATGTGCAGTATTCTTGCATGACTAAATTGATGCAATTGAATACGCCTACGACTCTGTGAAAAAGTCAAAAAGTCTGAGGATAGACTTTTTGAGGAATACCTGTCGCTTATTATTTTTGTGCGACAGGGCTGAAAGTGTTCCACCGGACACTTTCACTCCTTATTTTTCTTTGAGTCGCTTAACGGCTTAATATCTTCATAGAAAGGAAAGTGTTCGTAATCGAACACGGGCTACTTTCAACATTTCAAAGAAAGGAATACAAGTTCGGTAATTCGAACACAGGCTACGGACTGTACCAAAAAGATAGTTTTTCCTAGGACGGTGGCGTCCTGCGTCAAAACTCCTATTTTGGCTGTGTCCGCTTAACGCCTTTTGTATCATAAACTATGAACAATACAGAATATTACGATCGTCTGGGCGTTTCTAAGAGCGCTTCTCAGGACGAGATTAAGAAGGCTTATCGGAAGCTTTCGAAAAAATACCATCCAGATATTAACAAGGATCCGGGTGCGGAGGATAAATATAAGGAGGTCCAAGAGGCTTATGAAACCTTGAGCGATCCGCAAAAACGGTCTGCCTATGACCAGTATGGTCCTGCTGGAGCAAACGGTGGCTTCGGCGGAGGAGCAGGAGGCTTTGGTGGTTTCGACGGAGCAGGTTTCGGTGGCTTTGAAGACATCTTCTCTAGCTTCTTTGGTGGAGGTGGTGCGACGCGCAATCCTAATGCACCTCGTCAAGGGGATGACTTGCAGTATGCGGTCAACTTGAAATTTGAAGAAGCGATTTTTGGTGTGGAACGTGAAGTTTCCTATAACCGTGAGGCAACTTGTCGAACCTGTACAGGTGCAGGTGCCAAACCTGGAACAAGTCCAGTAACCTGTGGGCGTTGTCATGGTTCTGGAGTGATCAATGTGGACACCCAAACTCCACTTGGAACCATGCGCCGTCAAATGACCTGTGATGTCTGTCATGGTCGCGGAAAACAAATTAAAGATCCATGTACAACCTGTCATGGAACTGGTCATGAAAAACAAGCCCATACTGTGACGGTTAAGGTGCCAGCTGGTGTGGAAACTGGTCAACGTATTCGCTTGGCAGGTCAAGGTGAAGCAGGTTTCAATGGAGGTCCATATGGAGATCTCTACGTTGTCATTCAGGTCCAACCTTCAGACAAGTTTGAACGTGAAGGGACAACAATTTACTATAAATTAGATCTCAATTTTGTCCAAGCAGCACTTGGAGATACAGTTCATGTGCCAACGGTTCACGGTGATGTAGATATGGTCATTCCTGAAGGTACCCAGACTGGTAAGACCTTCCGACTCAAAGGAAAAGGTGCCCCAAGTGTTCGTGGTGGAGCTATTGGTGATCAATATGTCACAGTAAATATCGTCACTCCGACAGGTTTGAATGACCGCCAAAAAGCAGCTCTTAAAGAATTCGCGGCAGCAGGAAATATTGATGTCAAGCCCCATAAAAAAGGATTTTTTGACAAGGTAAAAGATGCCTTTGAGGATTTATAATTCTAAGATGAGGCTGGGCAAAAACTAGCTTCTCACATATAAAAAACGAGCAATTCCAATTAGGAGTTGCTCGTTTTCCACTTCATGCTTTATAATTATAATAACCACAAAACAACTAGAAAGGCATGAAAATGTATAAACAGTATAACACAAATCAGTTAAGTTTGGAATTAAATATTGCTTGGGACTTACCTGCTACTCATGAGGCACGTCTGATTAGTCAGTTTGTGGATACTATTCCTTCATCCGTTCTATTGGAAGAAACTTCTCACACAGGTCGTCCAGCCTTTCATCCCGCTATGTTACTTAAAATGACCCTGTTCGCCTACGCTCGCCAAGTATTCTCTGGTCGAAAAATCGTTCAAATGAATGAAGAAGTTATTC